>CAYGVN010000017.1:0-12937 GCA_964353445.1 Candidatus Woesearchaeota archaeon | reverse complement strand
AAGCTCTCGATGAAACGCAGAAGTCTGAAAAATACCTGAAAGATTCTGCAACTGTCTTCAGCGTCCAGCCAGAGCATCTGGCAAAGACCTGCCAGAGATTTTTCGATGAATGGAAACAGATGAGAAAGCAGGCTAAGAAGGAAAAATAAAATGGGAACTTATTATACATTTTATGTTTGTAACTCAAAAAAATTAAGGAAAAAAAAATTTAGTTTAAAGTTTTGTAAAAAATTTGAACCTGAAGGGAATTCAAAAAGCAAAACACGGCTCTGGGCCTTTTCTTATCTAGCTAAAATATGCGAATCATCCGAACTTTACAAAAAAGGCTTAGGTGAATTTAAAATAGAAGTACTCGGAATAAAAGATACTATTTCAGCTTGGCACGAACCGCGTTTTATTCTATTGAAAAAAATAGACTTAAAAAAATTAGAAAAATATGTTTCAAAAGAATTAAAAAGATATTTTGGAGATTGGATATCTTTTTATAAAAAAGAAGGTAAAGGGGAAAAAATTAAAGTAGAAAATGAAATATTTTCAATTGAGAAAGATGAACTCAAACGATTTATAGATTTTCTAAAAGAAAATATACAAAAGAAATATGATTTGTTGATAGCAACTTATTCATAATTAAAGAAAGAGAAATAAACAAAATTCATTTGAGATTTTCTAAAAATTCCTCAATAGACCATCTAGCAAACAGATTTTGCTTTTTTATAACAGCATCTACCCAAGTTTTTAGCTTACTTTTCATATCCGGGTGGCGCTTCATTTGTTCGATGCACCAATCTATCACACTGAGCAAACGCCAGCAAACAGCAATGTACATTGCTTTTTTCTCTTCAGAGTTTAATTTTCTAAGAGTTTCATAGCCCTTTATAAGTAACTTTATTTGGTTCTTGTAAATTTTTTTATTTTTAATCAGAACGTGTGCAATAAATATGGCCAATTCGTAAATATATATATCTTTGTGCATATCTGCCCAATCAATAAAAACAAGTTTGCCTTGTTTGGAACGCAAAAGATTCGCAGGGGTCAAATCGCTGTGGATTAATCCAATTTTTAATTTCCTGAAATCCAATTTTCCAATCAAATTATTTAATTTGAGATAGTCTATTCCTAAATGAAATTTCTCCGATTGTTTGTTATACTTTCTCTTGGAAAGACAAATATGTTTCGAAAATCCGCTGACTTTCAGCTTAGAAAGAAGATTGTGGAGTTTTGCTATATCTATACCTAAAAGATATACCTCATTGTTTCGAAATCTGCTTGTATGCTTTCCAGCAAAATAAGTTTGTATAAATATATACTTGTTTCTATAGATAATATAATTTCTACCAATTCTAGTTTTTATTAGTGGTGGAGTATCAAACTTTTTTTCAGTTAACAAAGCCATAACTTTAAGTTGAAGCTTAATTGATATTGGTTTGGCGTCTTCAAAAACCTTAAGGATAAATATGCCCTTGCTTGTTCTCAATTTGTAACAAGTTGTTTCTAGCGCTCTTGGAATATGTCTATGTGATTCATATTTTCCAATATTATAATTATTTAAAATTTCTTCAAAATCTTTTCTCGAGAGCTTGGTTATTATCATATCTTAAACCAAGAAGAATCTGTATATAAAAACATCGAGAAGTCTAAATAAAAATAAAAAAATAAATTATCTCTTCTCTTTTCTCGGCTTCTTCTTTTCTTTCTTTTCTTCCTTTGCCGGGGCTGCGGCTGCTGGCGCAGTCGGGCCGCCCTCTGCAGGCGCTGCTGCCGGTGCAACTGCTGCGACCTCTGCTTCTGCAGCTTTCTTTGCAGCCTCTGCAGCTGCCAGCTCTCTCAGAGCCTTGGCTTCTGCCTGAATAGTTTTCAGCTTTTCAGCAGGAACTTCTATTTTTCCCTCTGAAATTTCCTTGTCATAATTGCCTGCGCTGATTTCTTTCAGAATTTCTTTCGGCTCTTTGCCTTCTACTTTTATTCCGAGAGAAACGCAGGTTCCAACCACTTCTTTGACTTTTTGTTTCATAGCGCTGCCGAGAAGATTTTCAGATTTTGTCTTTGCAATTTTGATTACCTGCTCAATTGCAATATTGGAAACATAAAGAGTCTTTGCTGTGCCGGAGCCTTTTGCTATGTCAGCTTCTTTTTTCAGCAGTGCAGAAGTAGGAGGAGTCCCGACTTCCACTTCAAAAGTTCTTGTTTCTGGGTCTATAATAATCTTGACTGGAACATCCATTCCTTTCATAGTTGCTGTCTTCTCGTTGACTTTAGAAATAACATCATTCATCTTGATTCCAAGCGGACCAAGTTTAGGGCCCAGCTGAGGACCGCCTGCTGCTGCTCCGCCTTTGACTAGTAAGCTGATAATTTCTTTTTTTGCCATTACTCTTCCTCTCTCTCCTCTGTCTTTTCTTTTTCCGCTTCTTTAACTTCTAACTTTGAAATAACTTTTACAGAATCCAGCCCGAGTGTAATTGGAATTGGAACAGCTGCCTCGAGAAGTTCGAGGACAACTTGGGCTTTTTGGATATCTATCCTGTTTACTTTTGCCTTTTCGCCTTTAAAAGGCCCTGCAATAATTTGAACTATATCTCCTTTGTGAATGTCAATTGCTTCCGGCTTGAATTCTATCAAATGCTCGATTTCTTCGTAGCTTGTAGGTTTTCTTAAAATGCCCCTTACATAAGGAACTCCCTGGGCAATTTGTTTAATAATGTCAGCGCTCTCTGCCTCAACAATAATGTAGCCTGACATGCCGTGAGGAAACAGCAGGCTGTGCACGCCAGTTACTTTCTTGGCGTTTGAAGCAATAAAGTCCATTACCTGCGCTTCCCTTCCAATAGCTGTTCTTACTATGTAAAGCCCCATTTTATTTTAATAACATAATTACTTGCACAATCATATGAATTATAAAACCTACCACGCCAATGATAGTTATTCCTATGCCGGATGCTTTTACTATTGCTTTGTATTCTTTTGAATCCGGCTTTTTTGTGATTTTCAGCACTCTCCAATATTCTCTTAGTTTTGATTTTATTTTTCCGGGAATCTCTCTCATCTTTGGAACTCTTAGATGTGGCATATGAATATTTGGAAGATCTATTTTAGGAATCTGTTTGGGTTCTGGTTTGACTTCTACTCTTTCCGGCTCTGGCTGTTCTACTTCAACTGGAGACTGGGCTGGTTCTACTTCCAGCTTCTTTTCTCCTTCATCCTTCCCCAAGTTCTCGTTCTCTTCCATCTTGTTTTTTAAATTAATAGAATAATAAACAAAAGAAATAAAGGGTTTTTAAAGGTTTGCTCAGCCGACAAAGTCTATTCCCAGGTTTTTTTCCATTTCTTCTTTTCGTCTGGCTGAGAACGTTATTTTCGGGCCGAAAATCTGCGGGCTTCTTACGCCAGTCACTATGAGCATTGTCCTGATTGTATTCTGCAGGTCTGGCGAGAGCTGTGCTCCCCAGATTATTGTAGCTTTGTCAGAAAGTTTTGTGCTTACTGCTTCCACAACTTTCTTTGATTCTTCCAAAGTCATGCTTGGACCGCCGCAGACATTTATCAGCGCACCTGTCGCGCCTGTTATATCGACGTCCAGCAGTGGATTTTGTATTGCTTTTTCAACTGATTCAAATGCCCTGTTTTCTGTGTCAGATTCTCCAACTCCAATCATTGCAATTCCGCCGCCAGTCATGACTGTTCTGATATCTGCAAAGTCGAGGTTAATCAATCCAGGCTTTGTGATAAGCTCTGCTACACCCTTGACAGCATTTGTGAGTATTTCATCAGCAACCTTGAAAGCTGTGTTAAGCGGCAGGTCTGGCGCAAGTTCAAGGAGCTTGTCGTTTGGAATTACAATCAATGTGTCCACAAGCCCTTCAAGTTTTTCAAGACCGTGCAAGGCATTTTCAAATCTTTTCTGGCCTTCCATTGTGAATGGAAGCGTGACAATAGCAACTGTGAGTATCCCCAGCTTCTTTGCAATTTCTGCAACAACCGGCGCTGCTCCTGTGCCTGTTCCTCCGCCCAAACCGCATGTGACAAAAACCATATGAGAATCTCTAACAGCTTCTTTAATTTCGTTTTCTGATTCTCTTGCAGCGTCTTCCCCGACCTTTGGGTCAGAGCCTGCTCCCAATCCTCCTGTGAGGTCTCTGCCGAGCAGGATTTTTTTATCTGATAAAGTGAACAATAAATCCTGGGCATCTGTATTAACTGCGATTGTCTCGCAGCCAAGTATTCCAATTTCAGAAATACGATTAATTGTATTGTTCCCTGCTCCGCCAGCTCCTATAACTTTGATTCTAGCTTTTTTTGAAGCAAGAATGCGCTCAAGTTCAGCGTCAATTGGAGCTGCTGAAGATGATATTTCTCCTTTTGTTTCTGGTAAAGCTGCCATTTTACTGCCTCTCTTAAATTCAAAATATGTTATCTTTGAACAGAGTAAAAAAACTGTTATGGTTATATAAATTTTTGTTTAGCCTTGCACATAATTGAAAAATCTGTCAAATTTATTCTTTTTTAGGGTGGAGAATAAATTTGACCAAGCAATTTCCTCCCCAAAATAATGTGGGAGGAAATTGAGATTTTTCAACTAAGCTTTCTTAAACGTTATCTCTTTTTTGTCGAGTTCTGGTATTATTTTTTTTGCATAGGTTTTGAACTGCTCAAGAACTTTATCCTTAAATTTATCTAAATTTTTAATTTCAACTTCAACCTTGGCATCTTCTACTTTAATTTTTGCATCTGTGCGCAAAATTTGAGAACAAAGAGATTCTAATTTCTCTTTTGTATCTGTAATTTGCCGGTTTATTTTAATGTGATAATTTAAACTTTTACCAGCAAGAGGGTGATTAAAATCTAAAACCACCCTTCCTCCGCTTACAGAGCGTATTGTAGCCAGGACACCATCAATTGTAAGCTGTAAACCCAGCATTGGAGTTACTCCTTTATCCTTAAAGATTTTCAATGTTGTTAATTGTATAAGCTTTGGATTGCGCTGGCCAAAAGCCTTCTCAGGCTGAAGTTCAACTTCAAATTCCTGGCCGACTTCCTTGCCTTCGATTGCTGAATCAATTCCCTGCAAAAGCTGTCCTTCTCCAATGCAGATAATCATTGGCTTGTAGCTTTGGTTTTTGTCGTAGATGCCTTCTTTCTTTGCAACATCTTCTTTTGTCAGGTCAAAAATCTGGCCGCTGCCTTTGATTTTTCCGATAAAGTCTATTTCGACAAAATCGTTGCGCTTCAGCTTGTTTTCCATTTTAGAAAGCTATTAGAAATGAGGGTTTTAAATGTTTCTGAACCAATTAAACATCGCAGAACCATCTGAATTTGGCAATGGAAGAATGTTTCCTATTGCAGATATAATTGCTGGAATTATTAACAGCACAAAAACAAGCTGTAATTTTAAATTCCTTTTATGCACTGGAATGCGCAGATAAATTAGAAAAATTAAAGCTGCAAAAAGCGCATTTGCAGCAGGACCTGCAAAAGCAATTGCAGCATCCTGGCCAGATGTGGATATATTCTGGTAGCTTGTGTATGCTATTGGCTCTGAATTGAGCATGAACAGAGTTGTTGACTGGGCTGGAGAATAAATGTGGATGCTCGGATGCAATCCGAAGCTGTCTGCAACTGCATAATGGCCCAATTCATGTATGCAGACGTTGAATATTAAACTAAAGATAAGAATACCGGCAAAAATAGTGGCTACTAGAGCTTGTTTTATCATGCCACTGCTGAGCAGAAATAATTTTTTAAAGGGTGTTAAGATAGTATTTTAAGCTTTGCTTTGGGTTAAAAAATACTTATCAAATAATTTCTTAATTTCTACAATGACCAGCACGCTTGCTGCCACTGCAATTATCTGCAGCCATTGAACTGCGCCGAGGCTTGCTGTGCCGAAGAGGGAATTGAAAAAAGGAATATTGATCACTGCAACCTGCAGCAGAATTGATGAAGCTATTGCTCCTATCAGCCATTTGTTTGCCAGCAGGTCTTTGAATATTGATTTTGTCTGCGAGCGGGAATTAAATACATTAAACATTTGGAAAATAACTAATGTTGAAAATGCCATCGCTCTTGCAACAGGCAATCCAGCTCCTTTTTGCAGCTCAAAATTGAAGAGCAGAAGAGTGCCTGCGCTCATGATTATGCTGACAAGAATGATTGTTGAAATCATATTTTTATCAATCGCTGCTTCTTTTGGGTCTCTTGGCTGTCTTTTCATGATATCTGACTCGATTGGGTCAACAGCAAGCGCTATTGCTGGAAATCCGTCTGTCAGCAGATTCATCCAAAGAATCTGCACAGCAATGAGGGGCAGAGGCAGCCCGATCAGGCTTGCTGCAAAGATTGTTGCAACTTCTCCGACATTTGAAGTCAGCAAAAAGCGCAGGAATTTTTTTATGTTATCATAAATTCCTCTGCCTTGTTTTATTGCAGAAACAATTGTAGAAAAGTTGTCATCCTGCAGAATCATATCAGATGCTTCCTTGGCGACATCTGTGCCCATGATGCCCATTGCAATTCCAATATCAGCATCTTTCAGAGCAGGAGCATCATTAACCCCGTCCCCTGTCATTGCTACAATGTATCCCTTGCTCTGCAGAGCATCAACTATGCGCACTTTATGCTCCGGCGAAACTCTGGCATAGATTGCAACTTTATCTGCAATTTTCTCAAGCTCTTCATCAGACATGTGCTCCAGTTCTTCGCCGTCTATTATCCTAGAGTCCGGCTCCATTAGACCAAGCTCCTGCGCAATTGCTGCTGCTGTTAGCTTGTGGTCGCCTGTAACAACACATACTTTTATGCCCGCAGACCTGCATTCAGCCAGAGCTTCTTTAACCTCCGGCCTTGGCGGGTCTATCATGCCTGCAAGCCCAACAAATATTAAATCACTTTCAACATCTTCCTCTGCAAATTTTTCCAGCTTTGGTATTTTTTTATAAGCCATTGCAAGCACTCGCAGAGCTTTGCCTGCCATCTGTTCATTGGCCTGGAGAATTTTTTTCTTGTCCTCTGCTGTAAGCGGTCTTACTCTACCTTGAGCAAAAATGTGACTGCAACGTTCAAGCAACGTATCTGGTGCACCTTTAACAAAAGCAAAAATTCCTTCCTCGTGCTTGTGCACAGTTGACATGCGCTTTCTTACTGCATCAAAACTGAATTCACTTACCTCGGCATATTTTTCTTTAAGCTCATCTTTCATTAGCCCTGCTTTTGCAGCTGCAACAACAAGCGCTGCTTCTGTAGGGTCTCCTGTTATATTCCATTGTCCGTTTTCTTCGTACAAGCTGGCGCCGTTGCAAAGTGCACCAATCTTAAGAAGCAAAGATACGTGCATATCTTTTTTAGCAGTAATTTTTCTTCCTCTGGATGCAAATTCTCCGCGAGGAGAGTATCCTTCTCCGCTGACATCTATCATCTGTTCATTTGTGTAGAGCTGGCGGACAGTCATTTCATTTTTTGTGAGCGTGCCTGTCTTGTCTGTGCAAATAATATTGCAGCTTCCAAGAGTCTCGACAGCCGGCAGCTTGCGTATAATTGCTTTATGTTTTGCCATGCGCTCGAGACCGATTGCAAGAGTTATTGTTATAACAGCCGGCAGGCCTTCTGGCACAGCTGCTACTGCAAGGCTGATTGCAGTAAGAAACATGTCAAAACTAGGCAGGCCTCTCAGAACACCAAAGCCAAAAATTATTGCACAAATTAATATTATTGCAATCCCTAAAGTTCTCGCAACACCAGCCAGTTTTCTCTGCAGTGGAGTAGCCCTTTCTTCTGCTTCTTTTATCAGCTCTGCTATTTTGCCAACTTCTGTTGACATGCCTGTTTGGGTTACAACTGCAAGCGCCCTGCCGTTTGTTATTATAGTTGAAGAAAAAATGCAATTTTTCCTCTCAGCAACAACTGCATTTTCTTTAACAAGGTCTGTATGCTTTGCAACTGGCACAGATTCTCCTGTCAGTGAGGCCTCGTTTACTTTTAGGTTTATGGCTTCGATGAGCCGTGCATCTGCCGGCACCTTGTATCCTTGCTCGAGAACAATAATATCTCCAGGCACAAGCTCTGTTGCTGGAATTTTAATCTCGCGTTCATTTCGAATAACCCTCGCCTCAGGCGCGGCCAGTTTCTCGAGCGCTGCCAATGCTTTTTCTGCTCTGTACTCCTGCACAAAACCTAAAACTGCATTTAGAATTACAATAGATAAAATAACTGTAGTATCTATAAAGTGCTGGATAAACGCGGAAATTATAGCTGCAACTATAAGTATCGCAATTAAAAAAGATTTGAACTGTCTGGCAAAAATAATTAACGGGCTTAATTCTTTCTTTTTTTCAATTTTATTCTGTCCGTATTTGCGCAGCCTTTTCTGTGCTTCGTGCGAAGTAAGGCCCGTGCGCCTGCTGGTATTTAATTGTGAAAGAACTTCTTCTATCTGCATAGAATGCCAAGCTTTGTCAGCGACCATTATTTGATGTGGGGCGAGGGTGATTTGAACACCCGACACCACGGTCTTCAGCCGTGTGCTCTCCCAGGCTGAGCTATCGCCCCAATATTTATTTTTCAATTTTCAACTTTAAAAGAGTAGCGCCGGGGGTGGGATTTGAACCCACAAAGGACCGAAGTCCAACAGACTTAGCAGGCCTGCGCCGTTTCCTGCAAAGGAAACTAGCGAAATTAATCGCCAATTTCGCTTTGTACCAGATTGGGCCACCCCGGCATTGCTTTGTTGTACAAGGGAAAGCGCGCCCTGAAATGGACAAATGCGCTAATTACTGTTACCCTACTAGCCAGCTCCACGTCGTATCTCACAAGCACACATTAACTAAGTTAGGGCTGCTCTGTTCCCAGCCTGACCCGGTTTCCTAATCAATACGCCCTGCAAGGCGGCGCTTCTACGCCAACTAACAGGACAGCAAGCAGCTACAGCTTGCCTCTTTCAAAGCTTCGCTTCTGGCTGAAGGGATTTTCCAGTTACAGCGGCTCCCTGGCCCGCCAAGCTAGCCTTCCCATCTAAAAGTGCTCTTATCATGTTTTTAAATATTACTAAGAAGTCAGAGGCCTAAATACTCGCTTAATTCTGCTGCCTGCTTTTCATTGTGCTCTTGTATATATACGAAATATGGCCAGAAGCTCTTGGCTAATCTTGTAGAAGATGCGTGCAATATGTTTGAAACTTGCGCGCCTAAGCCCTTCATTTTTTTCCTCTTTGCAGCTCTGATGTACAAGCTCAACAGCAATTCTGGTCTTTGGTGCAAGACAAATTTTGGATTTGTGGATTTTTTTGCCATCTGCACGCCGGCTATTGCAAGCGCCTGCGCATAGACTAAAAATCTCCAGTGCTGCCATCTCATTATTCTGCTCAGGAAAATGTCAGCATCTGAAAGTGATTTGTATGCTATGCAGCGTTCTATTGCTTTTGTGTATTCTGCCGGAATATTTTGGTCGAGCCAAAGCAGCAGCATAGATAATTCTTCATTTAAATTATCAAAAGATTCCATTGCGCTTTTAACATCGTAAGATTTGAAAATTAATTTTAACAAAGTAAAAATTTTCTCCTCGCGCTCTCTAGACCACAGCTTTACATCCTCCTCATTAATTTTATTTTTCTGCGCTGCTATCAGCTGCAAATCATTTATAGCTCCCCTGATATCCCCGTCAGACGATGATGCTATTTTTTCTATTACAGATATTGTGCACTCTATTTTTTCAGCCTTGCAAATCTGGTCCAAACATTTTACAATAATCTTCTGGCTGACCTTATTTAATTCCAGAAGGGTGCAGTTCTTTCTTAAAGTCCTAAGTTTTTGGGAGTAAGGATCATTTGCAGTCAAAATAATTGGAAAGTTTGTGTCTTTGATGACGTCTGTGATTGCTAAAACTCCGCCCCTATCTTCCCGGCCGGCTACGCCATCTATCTCATCAATGAGAATTATTTTATTTTGTCCGAACAAGCTCGCCTGCTGGCTCGCAGCTCCTAAAATAGATTTCACGCTTTCTTTATCCCTAAAGTCAGACGCATTCAATTCAACTAATTCAAAATTCAATTCATTTGCAAGCGCATGGACTGCGCTGGTTTTTCCTGTTCCTGTCAGTCCGTAAATCAGCAGAGCTTTTTTCTTTACCCTTGGAAATTGTTTTACAAAATTCTGCAGCTCAATGACTAATTTTTCCTGTCCAAATATTTCTTTCAAGTTCTTAGGCGAATATTTTACAATCCAAGATGTCATTTGCTACCTATTAACACAAAATCAGCCAGCAGCGCTGAAAGCTGGATAAATTCATTTGAACCTTCTACAAGTCGGAATTCATATTCTCCGCATGCACGTATCAGATTTATCTTGATTTTTTCGTCAATATCCATCTGCCAGATTTCTTTCTGAATCTGCTTTACCATATCAAGGCCAGACAGGCCTCTGTTAACCATTACATCTGTCATTTTTTTCTTTGCCTCCAAGAATCTTCCCTGGATTGCAAGCCCTGTTATTTGGGCCACTTCTTTTGGCTCTGCGAAGCTGACAACTTCTAGGACAGAAGTCTCGTCTATTTTTTTTGTTACAGATGCGCAGGCCTGCATCAGATTTTCAGCTTTCCGCATGTCGCCTTCTGAAGCCTCGTGAATTAATGCAAGGGCTTCGGAATTAATTTTTATATTCTCATCTTCAGCTATTTTTTGGAGAAGTTTAAAGACAATTTCCTGGTCCAATGGCTTAAACCTGAAAACTGCGCATCGGCTTTGTATCGGCACAATAATTTTGGATGAATAATTGCAGCTCAGGACAAAGCGGACAGTCTGAGTGTAATCTTCCATAATCCTTCTGAGTGCATGCTGGGCTTCTTTCGTCAGTGCATCTGATTCGTCCAGATAAATAATCTTAAATGGTATCCCTTCCAGAGCTTTTGTCCTGGCAAAATCCTTGACTTTGTTTCTAATAATATCAATTCCTCTTTCATCTGAGGCGTTCAGCTCTAAAATATTGTCTGCCCAAGTTTCGCCGTAGAGTTCGTGGGCAATTGCCAGCGCAGCAGTTGTTTTGCCTGTGCCTGCCGGGCCTGCGAACATGAGATGCGGAAAGTTCTTGACTTTAACAAATGCCTCTAGCCTGGAAGTTATGTCTTCCTGGCCTTTAATTTCAGAAAGCAATTTCGGCCTGTATTTTTCTGTCCAGATTTCCACCTTCTCCTCCAAAGTAAAGGATAATTAATTTTTGACTTTATAAGATTTATTTAAGCCCAGAAAATTTTTAAAGTCCTCTATAAAATACAAATGTATGGCTGACAATAAATATGACCCTCTTGTTCTTGAGCCGGAAATCCTCAAGTTCTGGGAAAAAAAGAAGATATTCAAAAAGCTTCAAAAGAAGCTTGCCAAGAGCAAGAAGCAGTTTTCTTTCTTAGACGGGCCTATTACTGCAAATAATCCAATGGGTGTTCATCATGCATGGGGGCGGACTTACAAGGATTTGTTTTTAAGATTTAAAGCAATGCAGGGCTGCAACCAGAGATGGATTAATGGCTTTGACTGCCAGGGTTTGTGGGTTGAGAGAGAAGAAGAGAAAGACTTGGGGCTCAAGTCAAAAGAAGATATTGAAAAGTTCGGCATCTTAAATTTTGTAAAAGCCTGCAGGGCAAGAGTTTTCAAGTTCGCCAAAATGATGACTGAAGATTCCATCCGCCTAGGCCAGTGGATGAACTGGGATGATTCTTACTATACAATGTCGGATGACAATAATCTGCACAACTGGTTCCTGCTCAAAGAGTATTACAAAAGGGGCTGGCTGTACAAAGGAAAGGATGCAGTTCCTTGGTGCCCTAGGTGCGGCACTGCAGTTTCAAAGCATGATATTCTCACAGAAGGCTATTTCGAGCTGACAGAGCCGGCAATAACAATGAAATTCCCTGTCATCGGGAAGGAAAAAGAATATTTGCTTGTCTGGACAACGACTCCCTGGACAGTTGCAGCTGATGTTGCTGTTGCTGTTCATCCAAATAAATATTATATTAAAGTAAAGCAGGACGATGAATATTTCTGGCTGATTGAAACAAGAACAGATATGCTAAAAGGCAAATTTGAGATTATACAAAAAGTAATTGGGTCTGATTTAATTGGATTAAATTACGAAATGCCTTACAAAAATTTGCCTATCCAAAGAAAAGCCGACGCAACACATCCGGTTGTTGGATGGGATTTAGTAAGCGATGAAGAAGGAACAGGCATTGTTCACATTGCACCCGGATGCGGTCCAGAAGATTACAAGCTCGGCAAAGCTGAGCAGCTTCCTGCAATTTCTCCGCTTAATGAAGCTGGAATTTATACAGAAGGATACAATTGGCTTAGCGGGCTATCTGCACCTGAAGCAGACCCAAAAGTAATTGAAGATTTGAAAAAAAGAAATTTTATTTACAAGATAGAAGATTATAAGCACCGTTACCCTCACTGCTGGAGATGCAAGACAAAATTGATTTTTAGGCTTGTGCCAGAATGGTACATCAAAGCAGATGAAATAAGACCAAAGCTAAAAGAGGAAAACCAGAAAATTTACTGGCATCCTGAATACGGAAAATCACGGCAGGAAACTTGGTTTAATACAATGGGAGATTGGATGATTTCCCAGAAAAGATACTGGGGCTTGCCTCTTCCTTTTTGGGAATGCTCCTGCGGGCACCTGGAAGTTATTGGAAGCCTGAAAGAGCTGAAACAAAAAGCTGTCAAAGGAATTATGCAATTAAAAGAAATACATAAGCCGTGGATTGATAAGGTTATAATAAAATGTCCGAAGTGCGGAAAGAATGTCAGCAGAATTGCTGACATTGGAATTACTTGGCTTGATGCAGGAATAACGCCTTTTTCTACAATAGGCCCTTATCTGAAAAATAAAAAATATTGGGAAAAATGGTATCCTGCTGATTTCATCACTGAAAACATGCCAGGGCAGTATAGAGGATGGTT
>CAYGVN010000016.1:0-13236 GCA_964353445.1 Candidatus Woesearchaeota archaeon | reverse complement strand
TCTGCAACAGCTTTTGCTGCTGCTATTGACATTTTCTGGGCATTTTTCCCAGTATTTCTCATTGCGCTTTCCGGCAGAATAAAGATTGGCTGCATATTGTTTGTCATACTAGCACCTCCAAATGTTTTTTAGTTTGTATAACTATTAAAACACTAATTAATCTTAAAAAAGAAATTTAAACCTTTTGCAAGCCTTTTGAAGGATAAGATCTTTTGAAAATCTCAATTCTGTCCACTTAAATTGAGGACAGAATTGCTTGGTCAAATTAATGCTTCACTTGAAATGGCACTAATTTGACAGACGCAAGCTGAACAGGGTTCAGCTGCGCCCAGAAAAAGCCGGCTTTTTCTTTGGTTTTCAAAAACTCTGAGCAAGCAAAATGTTTTTAATCTGGCAAATTCTTCTTAAAAGCAATGGCTACGAGCATTCCTCTTCTTTCTGAAGAGAGGGTTCAGTATGAGGCAATTTACGACCTTAAAGAGCTCTATAAACATATTCATGACTGGCTAGTATGGCGCAAGTACGATATTGAAGAGCAGAAATACACAGAGAAAATAAAGCCGACAGGCAAAGATATAGAAATATTATGGACTGCAACACGAGATATTGATGAGTATTCTCGTTTCGAGTTTAAGCTAAAGTGGCAGATTTTTGGCCAGGTAGATGTAGAAGTAGAGAGAGGCGGCGCCAAAGTCAAAATGAATAAAGGGGAAGTTAATGTCTACGTATCTGCAAATTTAGTTTTAGATTGGCAGAATAAATGGGAAGAAAGGCCTTTTTTCAAATTTCTCAAAACCTTCTACGAAAAATACCTCTATAAGGGGACTATTGACAGCTTAAAGAAAGAGCTCTGGAAAGTGGGATGGAATTTGTATAATGAGGTCAAGGCATTCCTGAATTTGTATAAATATATCTAATTGTAAAACCACATAGTTAATTTAGAGGGAGTTAATCAAAGTCCAAGTTATAATAGTATTTTAAAGATATTCTCATAAAATTATTTTTATTCTTTTCCTTCGATAATTTCTATAATTTTTTGTGCAATATATAGCTTAGTTCTTTTCACCATTCCAGCTTCTCGTATAATTCCTAATTCCTTGAGTTTTTTTAATAGGCTCCATGCAGCAGGCTGAGTTATTTTTAATGGTTTCATTACATCTTTTACGGATATAAACGGACTTCTGAACAGAGAATCTATTAATAAGTGCATATTAGGACTTTGGGACAGTTCATGCATTTTACTTTGTAATTCTAATTTATAGTTTTGCAATCTTGTGAGTAATTTAATTGACTGATTTGCTTGGTACTCTAAGGCTTTTAAAAAGAACATTATCCACGCTTCTATATTTCCTTTCGAACTCACATTAAATAAACTGTCTGTGTAAGTATCTCGGTTTCTATTAAAATACTCACTAATGTATAATACCGGATGAGACAAAATATTCTCCCTGCATAATTGTAAAATTATTAAAAGCCTTCCAAGTCTCCCATTTCCATCTCTGAATGGGTGAATTGCTTCAAATTGGTAATGAGTAATAGCCATTTTAAAAAGAGGCTCGTATTCATTCGAGTTAATAAATTCTATTAAATTTCTCATTAATTCGGGGGTTAGCTCTGGAGATGCAGGAACAAATTTTGCTGAATCCAACGTATCGTCTCTGTTTCCGACAGCATTTTGTTTTTCTTTATATTTCCCAGGGTCTTTGTCTTCCCCCCTAACTCCTTTAAGTAAAATTTTATGAATCAGTTTGATTAAATCTTCACTTATTATTTTTTGCTCTGTTAATCCATAATTTAATGCTATTTCGTAATTATTGATTTCTTCATTATCTAATCTTTTTTCAGTGTCTTTTTCTTCTATTTTTTTACTTTTAAATACATCTGTTATAGTAGAACGAGTTCCCTCTAGCCATGAACTCAATTGAGCTTCCTTTATCATAAATGGAAACTGTAGCAATTTTATTTCCTGCCTCGTAAATTTTTGAGATAATCCCTTCAATTCTCCTAACGCGAGTACAGTCATAGTTTGCTGTCGCAAAACTTTTGAAGAGGGTATATAAGTAACAGGAAGCTTTTTTGGATTAAATCTATAGTACATTCCTTCCTGTACCCATTCTAAAGTTCCACTGTTTTTATTGGTAAACAGTTTTTCGTCCACTATAAGCATAATACATTCCTATTTATAAATGTTTCTTTATCTATAAGTAAAATGAATATATACTTATAGATACTGCTAACCGAATAACTCTTAGTTATAGATAAATTAATAACTATAAGAGTTCTCCTTTAGTTCTTATAGTTACATAGTTGAGAGATTAATCCGTTCTAGCCACTTATTCTCAAAGAGTTAAGCTTCAAATCAGTAGCAAGTTCATAAGGACAGCAGTTATAGCATGCCTTCAACACCCGTTAAGTTAACAATACACTGAAACCAAAAGCTTTTTATATGCTAATTTTATCCCCTTTGGTAGGTATAAGGGAGAAATTAATAATTCATTAATTATCATTCATTCATTCGAAAGATGCTGAAAAAAGGCACCTTAGAGGCGCAGCTAGCCTAATTAGCTGATTAGTGATTTCTTCCTGATTCAAAAAATAAGGTGAAAAAGGTGATGAAAAATGGGAAAAATAAGTCCAGTATCAATAAAATATATTGTTCATGCGGATTTGCAGCTGTCAGGCATGGTGGAGAAGCCAGACATAATTGGAGCTGTCTTTGGACAGACAGAAGGTTTGCTGGGTTCTGACCTTGAGCTGAGAGAACTGCAAAAATCAGGCCGTATAGGAAGAATAGATGTTAAATTAGAAACAAAGAACGGAATAACATCCGGAGAAATTCTGCTCCCTTCTTCAATGGGAAAATCTGAGACAACTATCATTGCAGCTGCTCTTGAAACAATCGAAAGAGTGGGACCTTGTGATGCAAAGATTAAAGTTTCCAACATTGAAGATGTCAGAATATCAAAAAGAAGTTTTATTCTTGACAGAGCCAAGCAATTGCTTCAGAATCTAATTTCAGACCAGCCAGATTCGCAGGTATTTACATCTGCTATAACCCAGGAAGTCAGGACACTTGAAGTTATGGAATACGGTCCAGACAAGCTTCCAGCAGGACCTAAAATTGACGATTCAGAGGAAATTATAATTGTGGAAGGAAGAGCAGACGTGTTAACTCTGTTAAGATATGGAATCAGAAATGTCGTTGCGCTGAAAGGCGCGCGGGCAACAGATACAATTATAGATTTGATAAAAAGGAAAATTGTAACTTTGTTCATTGACGGCGACAGGGGCGGAGATTTGATAATCAAAAGGCTTTCAGAGCTGGCTGATATCGATTACGTGGCAAGAGCTCCGGATGGAAAAGAAGTTGAAGAGCTGACTCTTAAAGAAATACACAAAGCTCTTCGCCTGAAGATAGCATGGGAGCAAACAAAAGCTGAGCTTCCTCCTGAATCTGAAAAAAACAACTTTTCTGGGATTCAAAGAGAAGAAGCAGCATCTGCAGAAACTATAAGACAGATGTCTGCTCCAAGCGAACACGAAAGAATTTCAAGGAGAGGCCTGAAACAGCTCAAAAGCATGGCTGACGAGTTGCTGGGCACGCGAGGAGCTTTTGTGCTCGATGAAAATCTGAACATACTCGGCAGAGTGCCTGTTAAAGAATTAGCTGACACACTGCAAAACATGTCAGAAGGTGTTTTTGCTATAGTCATGGACGGTGCAGTTGACCCGAAGCTGTCAAGACTTGCAGAAGCTAAAAATATTAAATTTATTATAGCAAAGAATTCGACAGGCAAAAACGGAAGCACAGAAGTTCTGGCTTCTGAGAATTTGTAATTTTTATTTCTTTTTTCTATTAATTATTTGAAGCGAAATAAAACTAAAATTCCACAAACAAATTAAGATTATACTTGTGTTAATTGATATAAATCCTCCAATATTTGCTGAGATAAAAAATAGATTCCAAACTATCCAATCTTTAATGCTATCTGCCATCCCGCCAAATTTTGTAACTTTTTTTGCATAGCGTGCGAGCGACCCGTCTAATCCATCAAAAATTAAAGTTAATCCCAAAAATATGATTGCAGAAAAAAGAAACGTCTTAAGCAATGCAACAATCATCAACACAGCAAAAAAACCAGATAAAAGCGTGAGCTGATTTGGCTCTACGCCTGCGCTGTCCAATGCTCGGAGTATCTTATTTAAAATTTTAATTTTTTTAAGCTGCGCAACTGCCCAAGCATAGAATTTTGTGCCCAATATCTCTGCCGGTATGAAAAATATAATAATTAAAACAGCAGCTGCAAGCTGAATCGGCAATATAAAATTCAGAAGAAGCAGAGCAATGGCGCTTTCCGGCACCTGGTCAAGCCCGGGAACATCTGCGCCAGGTTTGTATCCGAGCCGTCTTTTAGTATAAGATGAAAAAATATCTCCGAGCATCGCTCCGGCAGCAATCAATATTCCTGCAATAACTGAAAAACCTAAAATAAAAGCTGCAAATGAAGTATAAAAAATACTAAGAATAACTCCGCGCCAGGTCTTATGGCCGCCCAGCAGCTTTTCATTAATCGGCAGAGAATATCTTTTTCCAAAAAGAGATTTTGCAGCCGGCGGAACAGAGTTTGCAATTATGATTAAAATCAATATTTTCCAAAAAATTGGTGTCAGGATTTCAGCGGCCATTAAAAAATATATGTTATTTTTAGTTTTTAATGTTTACTAGAAGAAATTGTGACAAAATAATTCTTGTATTCTGTTCCGCCAAGTTTTATTTTATATTCTTTGAAAATATTCTTAATTAACTTTTCCAGTTCAGCCTCTGAAAAAAAGTGATAATATCTTTTATATCTGCCCCATTTAACAAGCCTGTCTCCGGGCTTTCCATACCAAACACTTAACAGGCATTTCCCACGCAAAATTCTTTTAATTTCTTCTAGGCAATTTTCTCTATCTTCGACTGAAGAGAGATGATGAGGCAAACTGATTGCCAATATCGCATCAAACTTCTTTTTTATCGGCAGTTGAGTTACATCCCCGCAAACCTTCAGCGCTTCTGCTGGGCATAGCTTCAGCGCTTCAACTGAGAAGTCAAGAGCAACAAGTTTATTTCCATTGTCCAAAACATGCCTGCTTGTGCAGCAGTTTCCAGAGCCTAAATCCAAAATCCACTTGCCTTTCAGTCCTTTAGTAAATTCCAAAATCTCAGGCCACGCCTTTCTCCTGTATCCGCCGTATTCTTTAGAAATTAAATTATAAATCTGCATTAACTTCTTTCTGGTTTGTTTCATTTCAGGTGCTTTTTGAACCATTCAAGTGAAATATTTATCACCTTGTCTATTTTTTCATCAAGCGTATGACTTGCACCGCTTATAATTTCTAATTTTGATTCACGCGGCAGGTAATTAATTGCTTCTTTAGAATTGACTAGTGGGATTGTAGTATCATTAGTGCCATGTATAATTAGTACAGGGCACCTAATTCGGGATAATATTTCTTTTTGATTTATAGATTTTCTTTCGATTAAATACTCCTCTAGAATTTTAAAATTTCTTCCATCTTTTTTATAAAAGAGGAATCCTTTTTTATTTAGCTCTTCTCTTAATTTTTCTTCTTTTAAAAAAGAAGGAATTTTTGCTTTTGTAATAGGCGCCCATAAAACCAAGGTTCTAATCTCTTTATTGTAGGCTAAGATTGATGTCAAGCCCCCAAGACTTTCACCTAATAAGCCAATTTTTTCATAACCCTTTTTTCTTATGTAGTTAATTGCAGAGTTGAGGTCATCAATTTGATATTTAATTAAAATTGGTCGGTCTTCACTTTCTCCACAACCACCAAAATCAAAGCGCAAAACCGCAAATCCGGCTTCAGAAAGCGTCTTCGCTACTTTGATATTGCGAGGCCGATCTTTGTTTGATGCAAATCCGTGAGAAATTATAATTATAGATTTTGTCTTTTTATTAGGGATGTGCAATACGCCAGCAAGCTTTTGGCCTTTGCTGTTTTTGAAAAATACTCTTTCTTCTTTCATAACACTTTCAGAATTTTCAGATTTTTATCCTGTTTTGCAAAATCTTTAATTAGGTGCTCAGGCTTCCTGTATTTCCTTGGGAGATCGACATAATAATTTGTCTTAGATTTTTTAACTTTCTTTCCTTTCCATGCTTTTTTGAATGCAGCAATATACTCTTTTTTTATTTTAACTGGCGGCCCGATATGCAATTTTGTTTTTGGCAGTTCTTTTTTATCAAAATAAAACCAGAATACTGCAGGCTTTTTTTCATCCCACTGCCAGCCAGATTTCAAAATATTGAATTCATTTTCTTTCAGATTCTCCTGCATAATTTGGAATTTCTTTAGAAGCTTTGCGCCTGCAATATCTATTTTTTTTCTTTCAGGCTTTGCTTCCAGAACAATTAATTTTCTGTCTTTCTTATTTTTAATCAAATCTTTAATGTCAAATCTTTTCTCTTTGAAGGAATCCAAAGAAGGATTTCTTAGAAATTTATTGCACGCAGATTTGAAATTCAAAAATTTTTCTTTACTCAATGCGGCAACTGCATTTCTGTCCGGCTCAACAGGGTCGACAACAATTATCGGGCTCTGAAGTTTTGAAGCGTTAATTGCCTTAAGAGCTTCTGATTTGTTTTTGTAATGGCATTCGACATCAATAACATCTTTCTCCTTCCATTTACAGGCATTCGCCAACAATTTCAGAAAGCTTCCGTAATAAATTGTAAGAATTTCAATAACATGGCCGCTAAAGCCGCTTATATAGGACTCGGCGCCATAGATTCCCTGCGCCTTGCAAAATTGTTTTGCAAGCCTTATGTCTGCTGCTAATTTATTATTTCCTTTTATTTTATTTTTAATCCAATCAACATGAAGCGGAGAGGCATCTGTGATATTTTTTGCTTCTTTTACATTCTTAATTTCAAGAACAGGAACAAATTCCAGATAAAATCCTTTGTAATCTGCTGAGAAATAATCCCTGCTTCCGTGCAGCAGCTCAATTTGCCTGAAACATTTTTTCAATATTTTCTCGGCGAGGTCGGCTAGTTCATAGGATTTTTCTGAAAATTTTTCATAATTAAACATCAGGAAGAAATCAGAATCTGAAATTCCAGGCAGCCAGGTTCCTTTTGCAACAGAGCCTCCGACAATCAGTTTTGCATCAGTTTTATCTTTTTTTAGCTGGCTATTAACCTTATCAAGAATTTCTTTAACAACTGCACGCACTTTTTCTTCTTCAGCTCTTGTCGGCGTGCAGAGCTTGATAACTTCTTTTAATATATGCTCAATAGCAGCAACCATGCTTAAGATTTAAAAATGATTATTATTAAATCTTCTTCATAAACGGGCCTATGGTCTAACGGCACGACATTTCCTTCACAGGGAAAAGACTCCGGTTCAACTCCGGGTAGGCCCATTCACTCTAGAACTACAGTCTTTGCGCAAACTTTATCGATATATGCCAGCTTCTGGCTCAGAGACCCAAGCCTTTGCTCCATATCCTTGACTTTCACCTTGAGGGCTTCAAGGTCAGAAAGCCTTGCGCCGGCATTTGCAAGCTGAGAATTCATATTTTCAGCCAGCTCGCTCAAATCTGCTACAGAATTGATAGCAGTATTTATTTTATTATTAAGTTCAGCCATTTTTTCTTTGTATTCATTTGCAAGTTCTTTTAAGTCAGCCGCATTACTATCGAGCTCCTCAGCCCGTTTGCTGACAGCGAGAGTATTTTCATCAATTGCCATGGCATGGGAAGAAATAGCACTTAATGCAGAATTTGTCTTTGAAAGCCTGCTTAGCATAGAGCTATCCTGCTTTTCAATTGCTTCTGCCCTGCTGACAGCTTCTGATGCGTTTGCTTTTAATTTATTTAAAGTTGCAGCATTAAACACCCTGTCTATTCTTTTAATAATTGCAGAAATTCCTTCAAAGTCTTTTCTGATTTTTTCATCTTCTCTTTCGAGGGAAGAATCCATGTCTTTCAGCGTGCGGGTGCGCTTTTCTAACTCTGTAGTATTTTTATTGATAGCATTTATCTGGGCTTGCTCAGATCTCTTAGCTTCAATTTGCTTTTTAATGAGAATATTTATGTCATCTAACTCTTTGCCAATAGTATACTTGAAAGCCTTGAAATCCTGCAAAAGTGTTTTGAATGTGTGCCCCAATTCTTTTACAGCACCAAAATCTTTAGCTTTTGTTTTGAGATATTCCAGCTCATTTAGCCTGCTGTTTGTAGCCACAAGTTGAGAACCTATTTTTTCCGTTAGATTGCTAAGGTCTGTGATAGAATTGATAGTAGCATTAATTTTATTGTTTATCTTCGTATGCTCGGTAGCAAGAGTTTCTATATCCTTTTTTTCAGAATCATTTGTAGTAATTTGTTCTTTGATAAGACTGCTCAATTCATCTAATTCTTCGCTTAAATTACGCTTGAAATTTTTGAAATCGTTTAAATGCGCTTTAAATGCATTTTCAAGGTCTTTAACCACTCCTAAATTAATTTCGACTTTTCTAAGCCGTTTATCAAGATTTGCAACACCCTCAAATTCAGGCAGAGGAGGAAGACCATTTCTAGCCATGATTTAATAAGCAATCTAAAACTTTTTCAATCTATGTTTTAACTGAAAAAAAGTAAAGGCAAGTATTTTATACCAAAAAATACAAGAAATAAATTATGTATACGAGGGGGCCACCTAATTTAATACTAGCATTGATAGTATTCATTTTTATCGGCATATTTATGCTAGGCATCAGGCCGCAAATAACAGGAGCATTCGCAGCTGACGGGAAAGACTGGGAAAACAGATTGGAAATCAGTGTCTCGAGCCTTGAAGAAAATGTTACAGCTCATATCATATTTGGCCAGTACAAGCCAATCAATTGTTCATATGGGATTTTAGTCAAGACAAGCAGCCAGATTATCAATTACACAATTTTAAATGCTACTTATACTAATACAACCTGCAGCGAAGCCAATATCTTTTTTGAAAATATAATCTATTTGCCGTATAATGAAACATCAAGCAGTTTAAATGTAAATTTAAACCAGCCGGAGGACTCTGCAGTAATAGAAGACAATCAAAATATCAATTTCAACTTTACTGCAGTAAGCAGCAGCAATGCTACATTTTCCTGCGGATTGTATTTGAATTCGGCCCTGAATATAACGGATGAATCTATTGCTAATAATACATTGACAGATTTCCTAGTCGATGGAATGGATTACGGCGATTATACCTGGTATGTAAACTGCACAGATGAGACAATAACCAATCAATCATCAACCAGAGCACTTAGCATAATTAATACAACTCCAAGCGAACTTGCACCACCTGCAGGTGCAAGTTATGCGAGCAATGAAACCGGCAATGAGACAAATCAGACAGAAGGAAATGAAATAGGAAATGAAACAAATGAATCTTCTTCTCCGCCACAAGAAGAGCCGACAAATGAAAGCCCTCTAATTACAGGGGCTGCGACTTTTGACAGAATAACTTACTATATTTATTATGGATTAATTCCGGCTAATGCTTCAGATACAACTCCGCCTGAAATCAATGATATTGATGATGACCCCGACCCATTTTACCCAGACGGAGATGGAGTAAAGGACAGCGTTACTATATCTTTTGAATTATCTGAAAACGCAAGCATAACAATCAAAGTCTATAATTCAAGCAGTGCATTAGTAAGAAATCTAACTACAAATTCTTCCAAGAGAGCAGGGCTGAATGTTGTAACGTGGAACGGAAAAAATGATTTGGGCGTTTACGTCAAGCCAGGCGTTTACACTTACAATATAACAGCAAAAGATACATCTAACAATACAGCATCTGCTGTCGGAGCTGTGACAGCCGCATCTGAAAACGAAACAATTATTCCGCCTGTGCCGCCAACGCTTCCAAATTTAACAATCATTGCACCTACTACCACTATGCAGCCGCCTGTGCTGCAATCTACAAACTTATCAGTCTGCGGAAATGGAATTTGTGAAGCTGATGAATCGCAGGCAAATTGCTGTTCAGACTGCAGCTGCGAGCTTGGACAAATTTGCGAAAACAATACCTGCACAGAAGGTGTTATAAAAACAGAAACAAGCGGGTTTGCTGCTGGAAATTCAGATATGTTTTCTACACCAATATTTTGGGTTGTTGCAATTGCTTTGATAATAGTCGGCGTAGGATTCAGCTATACCTTCATCAGCCCAGTCAAAGAAGGTATGCCTGACACTGAGAAATATCTGGAAGGATTTATCACACAGCATCTTAAAAAAGGATTCAGCCCAGAGCAAATAAAACAAAAACTGCTTCGCTCTGGCTGGAGCGAACCGTTTATAGACTCTGCATTCACATTTGTTTTTGAAGATAAGCTGGAAAGATATGTAAGGTTCTGTATAAGCCAGGGACTTTCAGCCTCGCAGATTAAAGCTTATCTGGCAATATACGGCTGGCCGGAAGAGCAGATAGAAATAGTTTTAAGAAAGATTTTTTAGGCTTTTAATTATGGCAAAGAAAAAAAGAAAAATACAATGGGAATATTTTCCAAGAGAAGATATCAAAAAATATCAAAAATTATTGTATGTTTATCTAGACACGAAGAGAATTCTTGCTGTAGAATATATCAAGGGAAAAAAGAGAATTGTCCTGCACAAGGAAAGGGAGGTGCGCCTTGCCAAACCAGGAGGCTTCTCGCAGGCGAAATTCAGGCGCCACGTCAAGTTTATGAAAACCCGGACAATTCCATGGCATACAGAGCACCTCAGCAAGAAAGAAGTTTTCCGCCCGCCGTATGATTTGATAAAAGTAGACTGCAGGGACATCAGCCAGAGGACAAATGCAGTATCAATCCTGAGCAAACTTGGCGATAATCTGATTATTGTTTAAAATGAGCAGCCCAAAAAAATCTAAAATCATAGAAATTGTTGAGTCTGTTAAAGGCTACGAAGAAAGCATAAATGCAATCAAAGAATTAGTGGACAAATCAGTAAGCAAAAAAGAAACAATATATGTTTTGGCGCAGCATCTGCATGCAGATACATATGATATACTCCAAGAAGTTGCTGGAAAGACGCCTATTAGACTAATGCTTTCAAAACAATATAAAAAACAGAAATTGGAATTAATTAGAAAAAATAAAGAGGTACACTTTGCTGATTTACAAGAATTAATCGATAAAGGTGTTGAAATTAAAATGCTTAAGAAAAAAGATATAGATTACAGCGATTTGCCGAGCTATTTGCCGGAATTGCATACAGAAACCTGGTCGAGCCTTTCTGGCTTAGTTTTTCTATATCCACACGAATGAATTATCTAAAACTTCTGCATTCCTTCTATATCTTCCACTCTTTTCTGCGCATCGACTGAGACCCTAAACAAATTCCAGAAAACCTTCTGCAGCCATTCAATCCATTCTTCATCATAGATATAATATAAAATTGCAATCCATTCTTTCAGTTCGTCTTTTGAATAATTTGCAGGGTCTTTTATCTCTTTCAACATTGCAACCTTGTTGTCGATAATAGTGAGCCGAAGGTGCTGAAAACAATGCCTCACTTCAACCATGTTTTTTCCGGTTCTATCATTTATTGCAAGAACATTTTTTATATTGTCTAAGCCGGGAATTTCCACCCTTGCCAAGATTTTCGAAGAAATATTTTTCTCTGCAAGATCTTCTACAATTTGTCTTATCTTCTGGTCGTGAGAACTCATGTTGCTGAAAGTCAGATTGCCTGATAAGAATAGAATCTGAGACTGCGCACTCCCCAGCAAGCCTGCAAAGCTTTCAAAATTTTCTTTTGAATTATACTGTTCTTTTGTCAGGATTTTTGCCTGTTTTTTATTTGCATCAACATACTGATAAATCTCAAATGGAGAGAAATCTTCTTTGTTCTTTCCAGCTTCTATCTGCATCAGCAGTCTTTTCTGGAACTCAGAAGAGTGAATGCGCTCAATATTATTCCAGTATACGACTTTCAGCGCGCCCCTTGTTCCTTCCCTAAATGTTTTGCAGGACAGAGAGCCGCTTTCCTCAATTATTTTGCTGACATACCTGTCAGCTGTCCGCCAGTTAATTTTAAGAAAAAGGGCAAGCTCCTGAATTGTCCTTGGCTTTGCATAAACAAAATCATTAATTTGCTTGATTATTTTTGTGTCGAGCATAATTCAAAATTAATTTCAGAGAATAAAATCTTTTCCAAAAGTTAATTTAATTTCAATATGGAAAGAAATAGAAAATACAACACTCTAACTAAATTTTGTTCAAAAACAGTTATTTCTTCTACAACTCTATAACTTATATATGAATAACTTGAACTCGCCGCTTGAAGATTATCCTCGCACTAAAGTGCGGGATTTTCCCATTCCTCGCCTGGAAGGGCGAGTTCAAGGAATAGAAAATCGGCCTAAAGGCCGAGGTTTTAAACCATCGATTTTCTATAAAATAAAATACAAAAATAAAACATATGAAATTGATAAAGAAAATTTAGGAAAAATAATTTCTGAAGCTTTCAAAGAGATACAAAACAAGGAAATGGAAGAAGGAGGAATTCCAGTTAGTGGCGGCGTTGGCCTCTTTGCTTTAGCAATGCAGTCAGGCGCACCTCCCTGCATGGCTTGCGGTTCTTTTGCTGATTATACCGGCAAGTGCACATATACATCGCAAATAACCGTGATTAAAGACGGCAAAGAGTACAATAATCTCTGCCAAGTTTATGACACGCCTCTTGTTCATGCTATTGAGCAAAATAAACTCAAGTCTTATCTTATTTCGGGAGGCAAACTCAATCTGAACTTCGGTTCAGCTGAGCCTCGCTCGAAGGAGCTTCGGAAATGAAAAATGAAAAATATTTGAACTGCTTCTTTTGCCAGGGAAAAATTTCAACAATATGCAGGACTGAAACGCGCACTCATTGCGGAGACCATTATAGCGGTGATACCCAGTATGATGTTAAGGTTGCAATACCTGCTGAAACAGACCTTGTAAGAATATTTTTTGAACCGAAGTATAAATCTCTTCTGGAAAATTCGATTAAAGAAGCTGAAGGAGACATTAAAAAAATAATAGACTCTGCTTGTAGTGCGGCAGATAAAATATTAAAAAAATACAATAAAGAATTGGGTTCTAGAAATAAAGTATATCCGACAGAAGATCGTTTTGGAGATTCTCCTGAAAAAAGGAGAGAACAAGCTGCTTTAGATATTTATCATTTAAGATGGCTGAAATACG
>CAYGVN010000015.1:0-13730 GCA_964353445.1 Candidatus Woesearchaeota archaeon | reverse complement strand
ACCAGGAGTTTCTGAGCGGAGAACTTATACAACAGTCAAGATAGGCAAATCAGGAGTAGAAAATGAATATGTCTGGCAGATACTGCAAACTGGAAAAATAGACGAAGCAGAGAAACTTACAGCAGAATTTGTATCAAAATTAAAAGAAGAAACAAATATAGGAAATGCATATATTTATATAAAGAAAGGGGACCCAGGAAGCTTGTGGGACTATACTTCTGTGCATCTTTCTAAGTTTGAGTCGTCCTCTAAATTTGAAAAAGTCTACAGCGATGAAAGCCATGTAATATACAAATATACGGCAGAAAAAAAACAGCAGACACGTCAAACAGCGAATAAAGTGCGTGTTGTGATTATTGCAATTGACGGGGTTGAAGTAAGCAAGCTCGCAGAAGCAAACACCCCGAATATTGATGCTTTAGCAAACAAAAGTCTTTGGGCAGAGTCTATTGTTATATACCCTAGCATCTCGATACCAGCAATGTTCTCGAGCATAACAGGCGCTATACCGTTGTATACGAACATATGGAATGATTATCTGCGCTCGCCCAGAAAATCTCCTGCCCGAAGTATATTTGACATAGCAAATGAAGAGGAAATAAAAACAGCTGCTGTGCTTGATGAAGATGCTCTTCAGATAAAGTTTAATCAGCGCAGTTCAATAAATTATCTTTGGCCGGATACAATAAGAAATGAGTTCAACTCAACTATTCTTATAAACAATGCGATAAATATTCTTGAGAGCCATCTAGATGTGCAGTTAATGTTTGTCGGCGAGCTGCATGAGGCAGATGCTGCCGGCCAGAAATACGGGTATGATTCTGATAATTACACGCAGGCAATTGAATTTGTGGATTCCGAAGCAGGCCGTTTGCTTGACTGGCTGTATTCGCATGATGAAAATAATACTTATATCTTTCTGATGAATGACCACGGGATGGATGACAAAGGGCATGGGCATCTTGCAAAAAAGCAGACTTCGCAGTTCATAATTTTATACGGGCCTGATGTGCAGAGAAGCAGAACAGAGGGAGCAACAGGGCTCGATATCGCGCCGACTGTTCTCGGCATCCTCGGACTCCCTGTCAAGAACTATGCTATCGGCACGATAAAAAATTGGGATACAGGAATAATAGCAATGTTCGGCAAAAATTTGCTTTCTCCAGAAAGCAGGGTTATTGCGCTTAATTCTGATGACAGCCTCAAAACAGGCATATCCGGCAAAATAAATGGTGAATACGTATCTGGAGTAGACAACATTCTGCTCACAAACGGAGAAGACATTTTAGAATTTGATTCAAATGGGGACATTTCAAATTTTTTTGCAAAGAATCTGGGTTTTTTAAGCGATGTCCGAAGAGTTAATTTCAGCACTGCACAGGGCAGTGTCGCATTCGAAGCTGAAACAGGGAAAAGAGCAAGATTGATTTTCTATAAAAATTCAAGCTCATACGAAATAGTTGAAGAATTTACCGGCGAGCTTGGACAAAGCGGATTTTCAGCTGAGTATAAAATAAACAGCACAAATGAAATGCAATTCTGCATATATGCAAGTCCAATCTATCTGGCAGAGCCGCCTTCTTGGTGGGAAAAGGACTACAACGGCATATACATCGACTCGCGTGATAAGTTTAAATGCACAAACAGCTGGGAAGGAGGATATAATTTGAACAAAAGCATAAAGACAGAGGAAGAATTTTTCCTGAGCGGGCTTATGAGCGCTGGCAACTGCTCTGAATACGAAATACTTGGAAGAGCGCTGAATATTTTTTCAAGGTATAATATAACGACTTCAATAAGGTTTGACAGCGACAGGCAGTTTAGAGTTAACAGAACTGAACTGGGATTTAATATTTGCACGCCGGTAAATGAAAAATTCTCAATAAATTTAGACACAACAGAGCAGATGAATTCATATACTCATGCTACTTACGGCAGATGAACCCTTTAATAAACTCTAATTCTTCATGTGTAAATGTTCTCAGAAGCAGCAATATAATACCATAAACTGCCATGCCTGCAACTCCAAGCAGCAGTGCGCCCAATATCCCTGCTTTGAATTGCAGCAGGATAAAGCTCATAATTAAAATAGAACCTAATCCTTTTAATAAAAATTTTAAATTCAGCTTTACGCTGAAGAAATTTCTTGCAAATAAAATGCCTGTAAGCGACAGGCCTGCAAAGGTGAGCAGGGTTGCAAGGCTTGCGCCCTGGATGTCAAACAGCTTTACAAGCACAAAGGTTGAAGCTATGTTGAATAAACCAAAGAATGCGAAAAGCCCTGCAAGCCCTTTTGTCCTATTTGAAAGCAGAAATGAATAATTTGCAACAGGCGCCAGGCTAGTCTTAAAAATCATGCCAATTGCCGCCAAAAACACTACTGTCCAGCTGGCCAAGAACTCCGGCGTTGAAAACAATAAAATAAGCTGTTTGTGAAATATTGCCAGAAGGAATGGAATTGGAAGGACAAAAAGAGTAAAGAATTTGAAAGTTCGGCTCATCAAAAGTCTTGTCTCCTGTCTTTGCTTTGCCTCCCAAAGAGCGCTCAACTTCGGGTATATGACAAATGCAACAGGCATCCACAGCATGTCAATGATGCTTGCAAGCTGGTACGAAAGGGAGTATACTCCGACGCGGACAGGGCCAAGAAGAAATCCTATAACAAATCTGTCGCTTGCTGACATAACAAAACCAAACGTGTATACTAAAGCTATTGGCCAGGCCCAGCTGAGATAACTTTTCAATTTTTCATTATAAAAGCTGAACTTTACGCCTTTTTTTCTGACAAAGTAAAAAGTCGGCAAAGTGATGATTAATTTTGTCAGCAGAACTGACAGCAGCAGCGCTGTAAAGCCGTGGCCTGAAGAAAGCACAATAAACATAAAGATGAGCTGTAAAATTGATTGGAGGCTGACAAACACAGAATATTTTTTATACCAGTTAAAAGCGCGCAGATAGGAAAGTGCTATCGAGTTTATGGATTCTATTATCAAAATTAGGGCAACAATTTTGACCAGAAAACTTAACTCTGGAGTTTTAAAAAAATATACAGCAATGGGTTTTGAGAGCGCGAAAATAAAAAATGCAAATACCGAGCTTGACAGGAGCACTGTAAGGTTGATGGGAAAAAAGCTTTCAGCAATTTTTTTCTTGTTTCCTGTCATAAACCTCACTATTGCATCGTAAAGCCCCAGGCCGGCAAACGGCGAAAGCAGGGTGACAATTAAAATAAGCTGCGTCCATATTCCAAATCCCTTTGGCCCGAGAAATTTTGTGAGAAGAGGCACCATCAGAAGATTGGTGACTATTAATATGACTTTGGTTATCCCTATGCGCGATATCTGTTTTATCGTATGCTTATAATTCATGCCCAATTTCCAAAAGCAATTTGCCCAGGCTCTCTTTTGCAGGTGCGTCGTAGAACTTCTCAACAGTTTTTCTGGCAGCCTCGCCAACTTGCTTTGTTTTATCGTCGTCAAAAATTAATTTATTTATTTCACCTGCAAATTTCTCTTCTTCAAAAATAAACAGATTTTGACCATGTTTAAAATTAGACAAGCCTACTGCTGCAGCTGGTGTTATAAAAACAGGAATGGAGCAGGACATCGCCTCTAATATCTTTGTAAGAGGGCCTGAAGTTGAAATATTAGAAGGCACAATCAGCGCGTCCAAGCCGATTATATGCTCTGCGTAATCCTGTCTTGAGTCAAGATATCCTGTGTAAATTATTCTTTTGCTGTCAATTTTATTATCGCATTGCCCTATGACTAAAAATTTTATCTGATTTTTGAAAGAACCGATATTTTTGTACAGGAATTCCAAAACATATCTGTTATAATCAAGCCCGAACGGGCCGACGATGCCTATTAGTTTTTCATTGTCCTTGATGCCGTATCTTTCTCTTATTTTATTTTTAATCGCGGAATTATTCCTGAACAGGCTTATGTCAAAATTACAGACGGTGATTAAACTTGTATTTGGATTTATTTTTTTGTAAAATTCACAAATATTTTCAGAAACAGCTGTAGGAAAATCTGCACTTTTAATGCAGGACTGCTCCAGCTTTTTAAGTTTATTAATCTGCCTTTCAGAATAGCCTAAATTTTTAGCTTCTTCGGATAGTATCGCCTGCGCTTCGAATATTGTTTTAAAGCCTAAATGATTTGAAAGCTGATGAATAGCAGGAAAGCCTCTGAAATCCCCAATTGAAAATATCAAATCATATTTTTTGCCGGTTAGTTCCTTGAAAATTTTGAGCTTCCATTTTACCATATAAGCAGGAAAGAGCAGTTTTTTAACAAAAACTGGAAGTCTGCGCGCTGTTGATGCTTCAGCCCTGCTGTCTGAAGGCGCCAGCAGGCAGGCGTCATAGCCCTCGTTTTTCAGAAAATTATAAACATATTTTGCCCGCAGGCTTGCTCCGCTTTCTTCTCCGATATTTGCCAGAACAACTACACATATCTTCATTGCTGCATATCCTTAACAGCCATAACAGTAAATCTGTGGCTGAACATGTTGGGAAATCTTTTAGCTAAAAATTTGGAAAATATTGGAACAGGATAAAATTCTTTTACCTTGAAGCCGCACACCTTCAAATAATTATTCCAGGATTTCCAGGTAAAAAATCTTATATGAAAATAATTCCAGTCTTTGCTCTTCGCCTTGTGCTGGTTAATTCCGTAGCCAAGCAGAAACCTTATCCGCCCCCACAGATGATTTTGGTTGGGAACATTAAGCACTGCAAATCCATCGTCTTTTAATACGCGGTGTATTTCTCTTCCTACAAATTCTGTATCAAAAAGATGCTCGATAAGGTCTGTGCAGACTACAATGTCAAAAGATTTGCTTTCAAAAGGAAGACCTTCCTCTGCATTTTGAACAATAACTTTTGAATAACCCTTTTGCTCGGCCAGCTTTGCATATTCTTTTGAAATGTCGAGACCGATAACTGTATTAAATTTAGTAAACGGTTTTAGAACAACGCCTGGACCGCAGCCAATGTCAAGTATTTTTTTATTAACAGGCGGATTTTTCTCAAGTATTTTAATAAGCTTGGCGCCTTCGCCCAAGTCGCCTTTCTTGCATTTTGGAACATATTCTTTGTCATAATATTTTGATAATTTATCTGCTTTCATATTTTCACCTCTTTATAGCGTAAATACCTTTTTTTAATTCAGCCAAATCTGTGCTGCTACAATTGCCGTAAACAATTGAAATATTCTTTTTCTGCAAAAAACTGATATTCTTGCAGGCATCTGCAAAAAAAGCATCAGTTTCAGCAATTCTGCGCCCCATCTCAGCATCCGGAGACTGCTTGATATGGGCATAAACATATTTTCCAGTAATCGGAATAAACGCTTTTGCCAGCCAAGGGTCAATTATTGTTCGGTTATACTGTGGGAGATTTTCTTTTATCCAGATAAAATCATCATATTGCTGTTTATCGATGATGTGGTAATACGGCTCATTTATTGCTGCTGAAACTGAGAAAAATAGTATCAAGCAAATAAATATAAAATAAATTAATTTGGCAAATTTGTAATCAATTCTTCTGATTGCATTAAGGCCTGCACCAGCAATTAGCCCCATCGATGCAAAAAGAAAAATATAAACTCTGTCATAAATTATTGACAGCCCAAAGCCAAAGTTGATGAATAGAAAAATTAAAAGCAGGAAGGCAACAGAAGATATTATCACAAACTTGTATTCTTTTCTTGCAAATAAAATGGCTGCGCCAATAACAAAGAAAATAGTCGGCAGGAGCCCGTAAATTTTGAACACTTGGGCTAAATAAGGCAGAAAATGTTCTCCGCCGGTGATAGGATAGCTTCTAGCTTCAGAGAAAATTGCAGAAAGCCTTGGACTGGCCAGCAGCAGAGCAGCAAGCCATGAAAATATCACTGGTTTTAACTTTTTAAAATCAAACAAAACATAAGCGCCGGTTAAAACTGCCAATGCAAAAACAGTCAGCGGATGGGAAATAACTGCAAAAAAGATAACAAAAGCAAGTGCTAAATAGTATTTCCAGTTATTTGATTTCGCCAGAAGGTATATCGAAGAAATAAATAAAAGAACTCCCAGCGAGCTTGCAATACTGAACTTGGGGCCTAAGAGTCTGACTGTCGTTGGAGTAATTGCTATAAAAAACGCAGCTTCTGGCCCAAAATTATATCTCCTGCCTATTAAAAAGGCCAGAATAATTGAAAGTGCAAAAAATAGCCCGGGCAGAGCAAGAGATATCAATGTCATATCTAAGCCTGTAATCTGATGGCCTAATAGCAGGACTATCTGGAAGCCGGCTTCTAAGTTTGGCCTGATTTGACCTTCGCCTGTGTATGGATTTTTGACATCCGCCCTGCCGGTCCGCTTAATCTCATTGGCATATGCAATAGCGTTCCATTCGTCAACGTGCAGAGGATAATGGTAGCTGAAATGAGGCTGATAGGCTAGCAGAAGCCCAAGAGCCAATATCAGCAACAGGCTCAAAAGTTTACAATTCTTCATTAAAAGAGATTTTCAAATTGCTCATAAAGGATTTATTTTTTCTCTATAAAAAGGGAATAATATTTATCTTTTTAATTGTAATAGAATTTTTTAAAATGGAGGCTTACAATTTTGAAGTGATGAGATTGAAAGTAAAATATACTTTAAGTGTGCTCGCAGGCCTGCTCCTCGCTTCAGCTATATTGAGCGCAACAAAATTAACTTTTTTAGGCTCTATGCGAGCTGTTTTTGGAACTGTATTTTTGTTTTTTATTCCGGGATTTGCATGGAGTTTTACGCTCTTCAAGGATGCAGATTTTATTGAAAGGTTTACGCTGTCGGTTGTTTTTTCCCTTATGGCTGTATCTTCTGTATTATTTTTGCTGAATGTCCTGCTTTCAGTAAAAATCACCGCCTTGTTATCTGTTTTTGTTGTCGGCGCAATAACTATTGCTGGCTGGACATTCGCTAAATTTAAGCTGAGCCAAAAAGGTGACTCTAACGTCGCTTCTTCTTAGTTTTCTTTCTTAAAAATAAAAGCCCGATAAGGCCAAGAGAGCCTAAAATAATTATTGAGACAAAGCTCATTGAAAGGGGAATTTCCCGCTCTGAATTAATTTCAATTTGGATTTCTTTTGGCTCAGCAGCAGCGCCTTCTTTTACAACATCCACAATCAGCTCAATCGGATAAGTTTTCCTTGCATAGCTTGAAGAAGTTATTTTGTCGCCTGTTTCAAGAACGCTCACAATAATCTCGCCAGTATATGCTTTTTGAAGTGCGTCTTGAGGTATCTGGATTTTGAAGTCCAGCCTTGAAGGCGTAGCATTACTTAATTTAAAGCTCGGTGCAGATTCAAAGTTCACCCAGCTGCTAATCTCGCCGGTGGAATATATATCAATAGTAATTGGAGCGACATTGTTTGTGCTAAAAATTAAAGTGGCGCTTTCTATAGCTCCTGGCTGAACATTTTTAAAAAGCAATTTATTAGTGGACGAAGACATATCAACAGCGCATGCAACATTGATTAATGCCAGCAATAATATGCTAAAAATTAGCAGTTTAAACTTCATAAAAATAATTTATAGTATTATTGATAAATATCTTATTTATTCTCTGTTCAAGGATAATTTTAAGTTTATGAAATCAAGTTAAAAAAATATTTTATCTGCAAAAAGAAGCTAGTTTGTAATGGAAAATAATTATATTTTATTAAGCGGAGCTGGCGCTGTTGTTGCAGGCTCTTTTCTTTTAGTTTGGATTAAAAAAATAAAATCAAAGCTAAAAAAATTCATCTTGAGAAGCATGGGTGGGAAAATTGAAATTCCTTGAGCACTTCAACTTGCTCTACAGCTCGCCAAACAAGGCAAGTTGGAGGAATTGAAAAATGCGAGCTAATGAATTATTTTTCAATAAAAAAATTTTGCTGCTGGTAATCGGGCTTGCTGCAGTATTTGTTTATGTTTTCAGCATACCAAATCATGTTGAAAAATTTGCTCTTATTCCCGAAAAAATTGCTTCTGGGGAAGCCTGGAGATTTCTAACTTTTCAATTTACTCATCTAAACCAGTCTCATTTATTAGAAAATATAATCGGCGTTCTTTTAGCGGGCGGAATAGCAACTGAGCTGAAAACAAAATTTGAAGATTTTTCAGCTGTATATTTCCTGGCAGGCATACTTGCTGTAATCCCTCTTTTTTATATCATAAATTTCACAGTTCTTGGTGCATCAGCTGCAATCTACGGCGTATTTGGACTGGTTGCTTTGGAGGCAAAAAAATTCAAAATTAAAAAGGAGCATATTTTCGGGCTTCTGATAGCTGCAATTTTTGCCCAGAGTGCAATTTATTATTTTAGCTGCGGGGCTGGCTGCGAGCAGTTTATTTTTTCTTTCAAGCAAGCTGGCCTGCATTTCTCAGGTTTAGTGGCAGGCGTTGTTATTTTTTATTCGCTGGATAAAATCAAAGCTCCGATTAGGAGAAATAAAAGAACAACTTTAAGGAGGCTAAAATGAAAATTCAAAGAGTTAAAACTGGTATAACTGGTTTGGACAAGATGCTGAATGGCGGATTTATCAGAGGCAGAAATGTTCTGCTGTCAGGCCCTGCCGGCACAGGAAAGACAACGCTTGCTATGCAGTTTATTTACAACGGCGCTGTCAGGCACAACGAGCCGGGGCTTTACGTGACACTAGAAGAAAGCAAGGAAAAAATATATGATGATATGATGAAATTCGGGCTTGATTTAAAAAAAGCTGAAGCAGCAGGAAAATTCTTCTTAATAGGCGGACCGATTGCCAGCTTGACATCATATATGGATAAGGTAGATGCAAAAGTCAATGATATAATAGATGAAATAATAGAAGTTGTAAAAGAAAACAACATCAGCAGAGTGGCGATAGATTCCATTAATCTATTCACTATGCTGCTTGAAAGCGACAGGGAAAAAAGGCGGGCTTTGGCTGCGCTCGGCAATGCGCTCTCTTCACTAGGCTGCACGACTATTCTGACATCTGAAACAAAAGAGGGCACTATGGCTCTGTCCAGGTATGGAATTGAAGAATTCGTTGTTGACGGAGTTTTGGTTCTGTATCTGGTAAGGCAAGGCTCCCAGTTTGCGCCAGGAATTGTGGTAAGAAAGATGAGAGGCACCAGCCACGATAAAGAAATCAGGCTTTATAGAATAACTGACAAGGGAGTTGAAGTATATCCGAATGAGACGATGTTCACAAACATTTGATGACTGCGAATAGTTTTATATATCCGCTTTGCCTTGTAAAATTAAGGAAGGTGTGGCCATGAAATTAACTGGAAGAGTTGCTGTTATAACTGGCGCCGGCACTGGCATAGGCCGTGCAACAGCTCTGCTGTTTGCAAGAGAAGGCGCGAAAGTTGTTGTGAATTATGCTCATTCAGAAGATGAAGCAAATGAAGTTGTCCAGAAAATAAAAGCATTTGGCGGCGAAGCATTTGCCATCAAGGCAGATGTTTCAAAAGAAGCTGAAGTCAAAAAAATGATTGATGAGACAATCAAGAAATACAAGAAAATTGATATTCTGTTTAACAATGCAGGCATTGAACTGCAGAAGCCCATTACTTTAACAAGCGAAGAGGAGTGGGATAGGGTTTTAGCAATTAATCTTAAAGGAATGTTCCTCTGCTCAAAACATGCAATTCCAAAAATGGAGGCAAACAAAAAAGGAGTTATAATAAACACTGCTTCTGTGGCAGGCTTGGTTGGTTCTGCAAATCTTAGCGCATACTGCGCATCAAAAGGAGGAGTTGTTCTGCTGACAAAAACACTTGCTCTGGAGCTTGCACACCAGAATATTAGGGTTAACTGCATCTGCCCTGGAGCAATTGAAACACCGATGATTAGAAGATTTATAGAGCAGTCTCCTGACCCAAAAGAATTTGAGCAGCAATTAAATGATATGCATCCGCTTGGCAGGATGGGTAGGCCGGAAGAAATAGCCCAAGCAGCTTTGTTCTTGGCGTCAGACGAAAGCTCGTTTATAACAGGCCACGCATTGGCTGTTGACGGCGGATTTACAGCGCAATAAAATGAAGCTCAAATGTTTATTTGGATTCCATGAATGGGAGAAATTTGGCGGTCCGCATAATGCGGGGGGCGGCAAATTCGAGCAAAAACTAATCTGCAAACACTGCAGAAAAACCAAGAATATCACTTCATAATATGAAAAAGAAAACTAAGAAATCTGTCAAGGCAAAGCCAAAAAAGGAAAAAGTAGTTCTATGCGTCTGCGGCAGCAAGAGAGAATGGCACAAGTGCTGCAAGAAACATCTACCCTGCTGACTGATAAGAACATCTAAAAATAGGGGCGACGCAAGCTTTTTAAGCCATTAATTTTACTCTTGAGTTACAATGGTCAAAAAGATTAAAGCTAGGGGTTGGTATCGGCATTTTTTAGCTTTTGAACAAAGCTGTCCTAAAATTGCTGGTGAAGGAATGTGCGATAAAGCAATTTCCAGCCTCTACGCTGCTAAAGAATCATTAGGAGATAGAGATAGTGAGAAATCTGGATTTGACCCAAGAGACCAAGTACGTGATAATTTGCCATATATTATGAAGCAGTGTGGCGACGGCCAGTGCGGGACCTGTCTTTCTTCTTACCGCCTCAATAAAAAATATATTGAAGAAGAAATTATGGCAAAAAAAGACAAGTAAGATATTTTTTCTATTTCTCAAATTCCCTGTGAGCTCTGACTGATGGCCTGAACTTGACTGTTCCAAGGCCTTTTGTCTGCAGGCCTCTTGACCTCTTGCCGGATGATGTAAGTCCTCTGTGAACACGGCCTTTTTTTTCTGCAATCCAGGCAATTCTCTTGTCAGCTTTTATTGCAGGATGATTTCTATCAACCAAAATTATTTCATACCATTTGTATCTGCCGTCTGCGCCGACCCAGTAAGAATTCAGAACTTCTGCATTTGTGTATTTTCTGGCAACTCTTTCCTCGCAGATAAGCTGGTCTGATTTTTTAGGAGAGAATTTAACCTGTCCGGCTCTTTTCTGCCTTCTGCCTCCTGTTACTGCCGGCCTTTTTCTACCGCCTTTTGAAGTGCGGGCCCGCACCATGAAATAGCCCTGTTTTGCTTTGTAGCCGAGCGCTCTCGCCTTGTCAATCCTTGTCGGGCGCTCGATCCTGAATATAGCTGGCTGTTTTCTCAGTTCAACCAGCCAATTACGCCAGGCAAGAGTTCCAAAATTCTGCTTTGGCTTTTTCCACAATTCCCGCACGTACTTATAATATCCCATTTTCTGTTCCAGACTACGCTGACATCCAGACTGAAATTAAAGACAATAAGGTAGCAATATAAAGATTTCTATGTGCGCTTGAGCCGAAGGCGAAACGCATATTTTCTTTGTGGGTTTCGTAGAGACACTTTCTTTGGAAAAGAAAGGGGCTGTACATAGAAAGGTTTTTATCTCTATTTTTTCAGATATTTTTATGGCAAAAAAAGAAGAGAAAGCAGGGAAAAAATTGGGTGCATCTGTTAAAAAAGCAGCCAAAATACTATTAGGAATTTTGATAATACTTGTTGGAGGCTTCGTGGTCTGGTGGTTTTTGCCGGAATTCCTTGAAGTGCTGAAAGGTGTTATCGGAATGATAATAATTATTATCGGGCTGGTAGTTGTTGCACTCGGCTGGACAGATTAAATCTTAATATTTTTTGATTTTATTTTTGTATAGCCCGAGCTTTCTTTCGGTTCTATCTTCCCGAGACCCAGCAAAAGCTCCGGCTTTTGCTTTGGCTTTTTCCTGGAAAATGAAATTAATATAACTGCTAATAATATTACACACACAACACCGAATATCAATTGGTATTTTATAACCCCTAGCTCTTTTCCTATTTCACTAATTTTTCCTGTAAATCCTGTAAAAGTAGATGTTGTTTCTCCTGTTGTTTCCCCTGCTTCTGCTGCTTGGCCTGTTACTTCTGGCTCAGGAGCAGCTGCTCCGCCCAATTCCAAAGCCCTTATTGCAAAAATAGAAAAGCCGCTTGTCTGCGCAATGTAATAGTAGTCTTCGCCGGCTTCTTTGTCAAATTTTGTTGTAAGTTTTTGCCAGCCATTTGATGCATATCTCAGAAGCGTGGCTGTATCTTTATCTAAATTATTTTGAGTTATCCAAGATTTTGGAATTTTGAATCCAATTGTCGCGCTTGACAGGTCTGCTGATGCCAGATTGCTTGTTTTCAGCTCAATATATTGATACACCTTGCCTGCAGGTGTTACTGCAATATCTGATGGCTTGCTGTCAAGCTCTATTGCAGTAATTTTCACAGCTCCAACTGTATTTGCTACGCTAAAATCTATTTCAGTCAACGCAAGGCCTGCTGCTGAAACAGACCAGCTTGCTGGCTCTCCAGGATTTATGATATCAAATGTTTTTGACGTTCCTTCAGTTAAGCCAAGGTCTCCTCCTCCGCTGCTTCCTTCGTCGCTTGAACTGCTGCTTGAACCAGAAGGCCGCGAGCTTACTGTAATTGTGCTGGAATTTGTATTTGAATTTCCAGCGTAATCATAAACTGTGCAGGTAACTGATTTTGTTCCTGTTGAAGACGGGTCGTAGTTTGTCGAACAATAGGTTGCTGAGTAGCAAATTTTAGGGTTTGTTTCTTTATTGCTTGCTGCAGTTATGCTAATATTAGCGACGCCCGTTGGTGCATCGCTTGCTGTGCAGTTTATGATGGTTTCTTCATCTGAATAGATTGATGTGTCCTCAATGCTCATGCTTGAGCTCGGGACAGTGTTGTCAAATTTTACAGATACAGAAGCATTTTGCTGGCTTCCATTTATATCATTCGCCTTGAAATAAATTGTATAACTGCCGTCTGCAAAAGCAGTAGATAAAAAGCTGTCTGTGAATGTTATATTATTTGATGTGTTCAGAGCAGACCATCCTGCACTGCCGTTTTTGGTGTAATTATTTGTAGAATTTCCAATTGTATAGTAAGCTGTGCTTGCATTTAAGTCGCTATCAGCATCTGTAATATTTGCACTTATAGAAACTGTAGAGCTTAAATTAGCATTAGTTGTTGGATATGATACACTAATTGTTGGAGGCGTTGGGCTGACTGTCAGCTGAGCTGTGATATTATTATTCGTCTCATTGCTCTCTTGTGTTGTATTTAGTGGGTCAACTGAAAATGTTATATTATATGTCCCATAAGTTAAGTTCGGCTGGAAAGATAATATAACAGATGAATTTGCAGATATGTTTGTTGTCTGGTTGCTGTTGTATGCGTTGTTAACGTAGGCGTAAACTAAAATATTGCTTGCTGTGAAGTTTCCGCTGTTTTGTATTGTTGCATTAATGGTATTGGTTCCATAATACAAAATAGCTGGCGTGCTGATATTTGTTGGGAAAAGTTCCAAATATTCTGCAGTAAAAGAAAATGTGCTCGAGTTTGAATTAGCTGAAGTGTCATTTGCCCAGACAGTCAGATTAACAGACCCTGTGCTCCAGCTGCTTGTGTTAATATCAAATGGGTCTGAAAGAGTTTGATTTGCAGCTCCATTTTTGGAATACAGAGCTGAATCCAAAGAAAGGTCTGTTACATTCAAATCTATTGTTGTTCCAATTAAAAATTTTGAGCCATTGCTTGGAGAAAGCAATTGAATTACTGGAACTGCTGAGTCGCTGCCAAAAATAAATCTCATAGAAGTTCCTGACGCTCCAATTGCAGTTATGTTTACTCCAGATACGCTGGCGTTGTAATAATT
>CAYGVN010000014.1:0-13747 GCA_964353445.1 Candidatus Woesearchaeota archaeon | reverse complement strand
TTTTTGTTTTACCTTCCCGAATTTTATCCCCTAAAATACTTTCAATTTCCATTTTCCACCTCATATATATTCCATAGTAGCTGGCGGCTTATCTGTTGGATCTAAAAGTACGTGAGCTACATCTGGAAGTTCTTCTGTTATTTTCTTTTCTAATTTCTTATAAGTATCCTCTGAAATGTAAATCCCCTTTGCAGTCATATAATCTTCAGTTTTGAGTGCTCTGATAAAAATCATGTATTTGCCAGGAGCTTTTTTTCCTGCCATTCCTGTAACAGTATCTCCTGAAATACAAGCAACAGTCAAAGAAGGATTTAAATACGCCAGCTCCTCTTCAGCAATTGCTTGAGCTTCTCTCACCATTTTGATTTTTTCAGGAGTAGCTTCTCCTAAACAGCGAACTAGTAAGCCAGGTCCGGGGAATGGTGGTCTAGAATAAAGTTCTTCTGGCAAACCTAATTCTTTTCCAAGCTCTCGAATATGAGGTTTATACAAAGTATCAAGAGGTTCAAGTATTTTTTCAATCCCAAACGTTCTGTAATCTTCACTGGTTCGAACATTGTGTTGGCTCTGCCCTTTCGCAAACATTTTTTTATCAGCAGCATTTGTTCCTTGCAATAGATATTCTGCCTTGTTTTCTTTTATTAACTTTCCAAAAATTTCATAAAAAGTATCTGAAAATGCTATTCTTTTTTCTTCCCCATTTGTTAAACCTTTTAATTTTGCAAAAAATTCATTGCTAGCATTGTAAATTTTAACCCCAATTCCAAGTTCTGCAAAAATATTTTTTACATATCCTGGTTCTTTTTTCCGCATAAACCCAGTATCAATAAAATAAGTTATAAGGCGCTTGCCAATAGCTTTATGGCCAAGCATAGTAGTCACGGATGAATCAACTCCGCCTGACAATGCATTCATAGCTAATCCATCGCCAACTTCATTTGAAATCTCCTTTATTTTCTTTTCACTAAAATCCTTTGGGTTAAACATTTCATACCTCCAAATTGCTTATTGGTAACTTTTTTGCTTATATAAACATTTATTCGCAGAAGAGAACAAAAGTTTATATTTGCTCTATGGAACTTAATTTTTTTGATGGAAGAATTTTATGATATTTTGAATAAAACAGTTGACTATTTGAAGTCTGGAAAGGAGTTTGCTTACAAAGATGTAATATCTTATATTTATAAAACTGCTAAAGAAGAGCTTGGTCGCTCTGATTTAGAAGAAATGATATGCGACCCAATAATTCATGTTTTAAATGCGCATAAAATTATTCAAACTTTTCATGATGATGAATTGAAGCCACAAACTATTCAGCTAATAAATCCTAAAATTATAAAAGAAGAAAAATTTAGATATATAACTGTAAATTATATCAAAGAATTTAAAAATATATTAAAAACAGGCCGCATTTGGTGATTATGAAAAAATGCAGCACATTTTTCCATTCCAAAAATTCGTGATTAGCGAATTTTTGTTATTTCTCAACTAATTCCGCTTTCTTAATAATCAACTCGCCGCTTTGCGTGGCTTCGTCCCATTTTTTCTTGCTGGCCAAGATTTTGATTTTCTTTTTGAACATTGGGCAGTCTAGAACAAGGCTTTCAAATTCTCCACCTTCTGCAGCAATGTTAATTTTATATTTTTTATTCAGCTTGATTAGGTCTGAAATTGCCTGCATGTCCAGTTTCCTGCCAAGCCAAGAAATGTCCAAGCCAGCTGCGGAAACTCCTATAATAACTACTTCAAATTTAGTCGCCAATAGATTTGCAAGATATTTTTCTAAATCTATATGCCATAAAGGAGCAATACACTCTAATCCAAATCCTTCACATATCTTTTCAATTCTGGTTTTCTGGTAGTCAGAATATAATGCACCTGAAACAATTCCTTCAATTCCAAATTTTTCTTTTGCTTCTTTTATTGCAGCCTTCAGGTCTTCTAATTCTATCTCCTTTTCCCCTTTTGTTTCTTTGAAAATTAGGGGCAGGCCAATTGATTTTGCCTGCAGTTTAACCAAATCAATATTAGGCACGTGAAACATGTAGGATTCTGGATTTTTTGACTTAATTGCAATAAGTACAGCTAATTCGTTGCCCTTTTTTGCCTTGTAAGCTGCAAAAAGAGAGTCTTTTCCTCCAGATACCAAAGCTCCAAGTTTCATCTTAATCCAAATTCTTCAACTGACTAAAATCTTCTATAAACTCAGAAGGCAAGTATCGCTTAAAGAAAGGGATAGATTGCTCTATCGCCCACTTTTCAGTCAGATAGTGGCTTGCGCCAATGACATTCATTTTAAATTCTTTAACTTTAACGAAAAATTCTTTTGCTTTGGCTTGTGAATACGGATTCTTGCATCTATTTGTGCATCCAGTAATATATGTTTTGATGCCCAGTTTATGAGCCTCTTCTGCCATATCTGCATCATTTCCTCCGCCAGGCACTAGACCAACTGCTCCAACTTCTTCAGACCCATATCTAAAAACATTAAGCGATTTGTTTCCTAATTTTTCTTTTACATATTTTACAAGCTCGCTGAACTTATTGATAGGCATTTTTCCGAATAAAGAAACAAGTGCGCCGTGATATTCTTGAAATTCTCCTTCAACTTTCATATTTATTTTTTTAGCAGTACCATATGCTGTCGAAACTCTGTCTTTTTCGTTTCTTACTCTATCCCAAGGAACGTGCATAAACATCAATGAAATTTTATTTTTATTCATCAATTCGTAATCTTCTGCAGAATATGTTTTGAATCCCGTGCCTGTTCCATCCCAATCAAAAGGGTGGTGTGTAATCAGCAGAACACTTTTTTCTCCTTTCTTTGCAATTTCTCTAAGAACATACGTGCTCGGGAAGCAAGCTACGTATATCTTGCTCACTTCATCAGAATTTTTGAATATTAATCCCCTATTTTCTTTCAAAAACTCTTTTGTTGTACGCTTTTTCAGCTCAATATCTCCTTTGATTATAAAGTCCCAGTCCTCTGGAAATTTATCTACTTCGAAGTCTTTCTTTATTTTGTTAACCAGTGTTTCTAGGTTCATAAAAGTGCGTCGGCCGGGATTTTCCTCGCCTAAACTTAAGGGTTTGGGCGGTGTCGGACTAAGGGGCTGAGCCCCTTGGGCTGACAATTTGAACCCGGGTCAACAGCTTGGAAGGCTGTGGTCCTACCAGGCTAGACTACCGACGCAATGACTTGCATCTTCACGATGCCAAATAGCCTTAATACTACAAGGCATTGCGAAGCATATATAGGATTCAAAAAATAGGATTTTTAAACCCTTTTGCTTTAGAGCATAGCATGACAATTGCTGTATTTACAGCCCATCCTGATGACTTGGCATTAGGGGCTGGCGGAACAATTGCGAAATATGCACAAGAGGGAGAGCGAGTTATCGCAGTTGTTTTTTCATACGGAGAAGGCAGCGACCCATTGCTAGACCCCAAGCAGTTAACTGAAAAAAAATTTAAAGAGGTTAGGCGGGCAGCAGATATTCTAGGCGTGAAAGACCTTATTTTTTTAGGCCTCGCTGACTCAAAATTTTCAGAGCAAGCTAAAAGACCTGAAACAATTAAAAAAATAAAAGAATTGCTGAACAAATATAGGCCTTCTTTAATTATTACTCATGCCATTGATGATATGCTTCCAGCACGGAGGGATGCAGGAATTGCTGTTAAAGAAATTTTAAAAGAGCTCGACTTCAAGCCAAGAGTTTATACTTTTGCCATTTCTACACCGCTGAGATTTAAACAGCGCAGACAGCCGAGAATTTACATAGATATAAGCAATACATTTAGCTTGAAAAAAAAAGCGCTGGAGGTCTTCAAGACGCAGAGAAAATTCCTTGTTTTTTATTCGCCGTTCATTTATCTTCAAAACTGGTTTGCCGGCTTCAAAGCCCGCTGCCACTATGCCGAAGTCTTTTACAGATTATGAGCTTAACTGCCGTTCTAAATTATATTTATCAAAAGTCTTGAGTTGTATCTCTGCTGTTTTAATTGGAATATTGTTTTTCTCAAACAGCGCGAGAAGCTCCTCCATGAAAATTCCTCTACCTTCTGATATATTATAATTGTGCTTGCCTTCTCCTGTGGTTGTGTAATCAATTCCGCATGATGGAGATTTTTTCATTCCGATAATATAAAATTCTGTTTTATCTTTAATTTTCTGGAAATCCTCAAAATACATTTTTGCCAGCGCTCTAAATTTTTCCCTGTGCACCTCAAACTGGTCTTTAGTGGAAAAATCTCTATCTTTTCCTATAATTCTGCATTCTGGACAAGGATATACAAATGGATTATATTCTTTATATTTATCCAAGAAATCAGTCATCTTTTTGGGCATATAATCTTCTATCCCTGCTCCTTTGTCATACCTTGCTTTTGGGCTAAAAACACAATATGGAATTATGAGCAATTTCTGTTTCTCCATAAACTAAATAAAAAAGCGAAGATATTAAAAATTTATGCGCTCCCGAAGGGATTTGAACCCTCGACCTACACCTCTCTCCGCAGGGAGTCCGCGAAAGAATGTCTTTCGCGATATAGGAGGGTGTCGCTCTAATCCAGACTGAGCTACGGGAGCACAAATAAAAAAGGGGAAAAAGAAGTTTATAAATCTGTTCTAAGCAAGCTCAAAAACAGCTTGGACTTGGGCAGTAATATCTACCTGGCCTGGTGATATTTGTGTATCGACTGCCTTAGCTGTTCCTGCTCTTACTTCCTCGCTCAGTGCATAACGATAAGGCTGGTAGTAAAAGCTCTGGTCAGAGATGCTGACTACTTTCTTGACTTTTGTTCCAAGGCCTGCTGCCATTGCATCTGCCTTGCTTCTAGCATCTTGGGTAGCATTGCTTATTGCCTGTGCCTTCAGCTTATTTTCCTCTTCAGTGCTTAGGCTGAATCTAACTTCCTGGATATTATTTGCTCCTGCTCCTATTGCAGCATCGATGTATTCTCCTATATGCGAAATATCATCTGTTGTAATTTCTAATGTATGCCTCGCCCTGTATCCAGTTAATTTTTGGCCATCTGATGTCCATTCATACTCTGGCCCGACAAAATAATTCATTGTCTTGAAATTATCTTCTGTAAGCCCTTCTCTAATCAAGGCGTTTCTTATATCTTCCATACTCCTAGCATTTGTATCCTGAGCTTGTTTCGCTGTCGGGGCTAGATTATCAAACTCTACTACTAATGTTGCAGTATCCGGTTCTGCCTTTATCTCATACTGCCCGCTTGTGCTTATTGTCTGCGCAGTGCGCGAGCTTATTAAAGGATATATTGTCATCAAGACCGCAGCAACTATTATAAGCGCAACAACCGGCCAAATTAATTTTTTAGTTTCCATGTTCATCACTAGGAAAATTAAGAAATTAGGATTATAAAATACCTTCTTTGACTTCAAGTCACTTTGAAGTATGTTTTTGTATGCAAAATATAGTCCAAGCAATATTCCAAAAACAAAAGCTGTTCCAACGATGAATAAAGCATATGTGCCTAAAGTTGAAGCCTGAACTGCTTCTGGGAATTCAGCTGTTGCTGCCAGCATATCAGCTCCTGTCATTGGCGCTGCTGCAAGTTTTTGACTTGGATTTGCAAATGCAAGCTGAAACAGCCAGCCAGAAGCAAGCGAAATTGCAAGAATTATTGGAATAATTACTTTATCGCCGAGAAATTCAATTATGCTTTTCTTGGAAGATTCGGGCGCCAGTACAATTGCTTTTTTTGCAGGCTCATAATATTGTATTTCCCTGCCTTTTTTGCTGTATTTATAGCCAGTTGCTTTTATCAGGCCTGCTTCTTTCAGCAGGTCAAGATTGTATGTAACTGTAGAAAGCGGAAGGTTCAGCTCTTTCGCTATTTCAGCTGGAGAGCGCCTTTTGCTTGCCAGCAAATCAAGAATCTTTTTTGCTCTTTCGCTGGAAATTACTTTAGCTATCTCCTTTGCTTTTTTATCCTTCATTGAAAACACAACAAATTTTTCCTCAGCCATTTGAAAATAGAAATTGTTAGAGGCTTTTAAAGGTTATTTAAGCTTCAAACTCTTTTGAAGTAAAATTTATTCATCTAATAAAAGAAATTTCTTGTCCTGAAGTCAGGGCTTCTAAAATTCGTCTTCCAAGATTGCTCTTTGTGTATATTCTTGCAGAGCCGTGCCTGTCAACTGAAAGGCTTGCTGCTCTTTGGCCTGCAATGCGCAGTTCAACAGAGCGAACAGGCGCAGAGAAATAGAAGTTAACGAATTTCTTTGCTTCTTTCATTCTATACCGCAGAGGAAAGCCTATAGGTCCTCCGGCTTCTGGCCTTCTTTTTATTGGCACGACAATTGTCTGCTCGCCGTAGGTATAAATTTCATACTCCAGCTCTCCTGTTTCAAAATCTTTTACTTCTATAATTGGCCGGGCAAGGTCAGCTTCTGTCATGCCAGTCGGTATTTTAACTTTCATTGCCAGCTCCAGGCATCTGCCAACTGACCCGTCTTGGATAAATATCACGGTGTCTATAATTTGAGGAAGCATGCCGAGCTCTACTCTGCCGACAAAGCGCTGAATAGCATCAATCGGAGTTGTTGCGTGCACAACGCCTGATAAGCCGATGCCAGCTAGCCGCAGGTCAGCATAGAGCCTGAAATCCTCTGTTGTCCTCATCTCATCAAACACTGTATGGTCCGGCCGGGTCAAAAGCATGACATTATGAATATCATCGCGCGTTCCGAGATTCTTGGAATACTGTGTTATTTCATCAGGAACCTGCAGGTCTCGCGGAGATTCTATTGTCTTGACTACTAAATTCTTTTTCAGGTAGAATTTAGCCAAAGCAGAGGCAAATGTCGTCTTGCCGGAGCCTGGGCTGCCTGAAATTAGGATGCCTGCTGCTGTTGTCTGCAGCCTGCTGATTAATTTTGGAGATAGCTTGTAATCTTCCAGCTCTAAAGTCACAATCGGCCGTACAGCAGTAATCTCCCACCCGTCTGCAAAAGGAGGCTTGCAGATTACAATTCTGAAATTTTTGAATTGAACTATATTAAGCCCTCTTTCTGATATTTCAATAAATGCATTTTCAGAGATTTTTGTCTTTTCAATTATATCTGCTGATAAACTCTTTACTTCATGAACTGTCAGGATCTTTTTAGCCAGGGGAGTAAATACCCAGTTGCCCGGCGAGCCCTTCTTGGCAAAAGGCAGTGTATTTTCTTTTATGTGAACAGACATTGTCTTTGCGTCAAAGAATTTTTCGATTTCCAGAGCCTCAACTTTTTTAATCGGCACGGGCAGAATAAGCATCGTTTCTATTCCCAATGCTTCTGCTACAAGCGCCTGAACCCTGTCTGCTGTTATCAGCACAGCGCCTCTTTCGTAAGCCACTTCTCTTATCAAGTCATCCATTGCGCCTGCTCTTGCGCCTTTTATGTGGTGCTCTTTAGGCTTCTCGCCTGCGTAGTTCAGGATTATTTTGTTTTCTGACTGCAATTTTCTCAGCTCTTTAATTTCTTCAAGCCCGATGAAGCCTTCTGTCAGGTTTTGATTTGCCTGATTTTCAAGCTCAGCAAGAACTGCCCTTGGAATTATTACTTTTCCAGCTATCTTTTTTTCTTTTATAAGCTCAGAAATTTTTCTTTCTATGAGTATTGATGTATCTACGACATACTCTTTTTCTTCTTCGCCTTTTATTCTTGGCATATCTTTTCCGTCTGTCTGTTTTTTACCCATTCTATGAATGTTTTCACCTTGTTGTAAGCGTCTACTAAGTCCTTCTTGCTCACGTTCGGCCTTACAGAAAGCCTCCACAGCTCCAGGAAATATTTTGAAAATTCTTTTTCCTGCTGCGAGCCGCCTTCGAGTCTTTTCTGCACTATTGCAGGGCTCACATTATTTTTTTCGCCTAAATCAAATAGCTCTGAAACTGCCAGGTTTGCTGCTCTTAGAATATGCTCAGTTGCGGAGCGTGCATAGACATCTGCGCTTTCTTTAGTTAAAAGGTAGTCCGCGAACCTCAGTTTTTTTCGCGCTTCCTCCAATCTCTCCGACATTTTTATTGCCTCCTATTATTTCCCCAACTCTTTTAACGAATGTTTTTGTCAGGTTTGAATATCTTTTCACGCTTTCTACATCCAAAACAGTAATGCTTGAGTATTCGCCTGATGTTAAGATATATTTATTTCCCCTCTTAAATTTAACTATGCTCTCTTTGTCGAACTTTTTAACCTCCAAAAGTTTTCTCAGGAGCCTTACAAACTTAGGGTCAAAGCCGTATTTGTCCTCTATTTTTTGCTTGAAAATGCTTATTTCATATGCAAAGCTTCTTGGAAAGGCGTCCAATCTTTTCCAGTAGTGCTCAAATTCAAGTATTGCTTCCAGCGCTGCGCTGGCTGCATTTACGACATGGTTTGTTATTGCCAGGAGAAACTTAACTTCATTGACCAGTTGATAAGTCACATAAAGAAGATGGTCTGCAAGCTCTATTTCCTTTTTAGCAAGGCCGGCAAGTTCTTCAAATCTTTGCTTTTGCTTTGCTTCCATCATTAATTCTAAAGCGTTTGTATTATAAATTTCTTCCGAACCTTTTTAAAGGACATTTAAAATTATTGGATATTGCCTCGGTAGCTCAGCAGTCCTTCCCTTTTCTCTTTGCCGAGAAAAGGTCTGGACCAACCCCAAAAGAGAGGCATGCGACTTTCAGTCGCACACAAAAGCGCCTCGGTAGCTCAGCTAGTAGAGCGTTCGCCTCGTATTTCAGAGAAAGCGAAAGGTCGCCGGTGCGATTCCGGCCCGGGGCTTTATGAAAGCTTTCGATGTACATTGTCATTTGTATGACAAAAGTTTTGATAGAGATAGGGATATTGTTGTTGCCAGAGCGAAAAAAATTCTTTTTGGAATCTTGAATGCCGGCGAAAATCCTGAGACAAACAGGAAAGTTCTTGCTCTGGAGAAAAAATATCCTGAATTTTGCTTTTCAGCATTTGGCTTTCACCCGATGCAGATTCATAAATTCTCAGATGAAGAAATAGAGGCTGAATTGAAGTGGATTAAAAAGCAAAAGCCTGCTGCAATTTCAGAAATCGGCCTGGATTTTGCAGTCTTAAGCCGAGAGAATCTTGACGAAACTGCAAAAATGAGGCAGATAAAATGGTTTGAAAGATTTTTGCAGCTTGCAGATGAGCTAAAAGTTCCTGTAATAATACACAGCAGATGGGCTACAAAGCATGTTGTTGAGATTTTGGAGAAGCTGAAGACAAAAAAAGCTGTTTTGCATGCATTTTCAGGAACTTTGAAAGAAGCTGAAAGAGCTCTGAAGCTAGGCTGCAAAATTTCTATCGGCAATACAATAGCATATGCTGAGCAAAAGCAGGAATTAGTGAAACATTTGCCTTTGGATGCATTTTGTCTGGAAACAGATTCTCCTGTTCTAGCGCCTGTCAAAGGCGAGAGAAATGAACCTGCGAATATTTCTTTAGTCGTGAAAGAAATTGCCAGAATCAAAGGGATAGAGGAAAAAGAAGTTATTGAAGCTGCTAATAAAAATATAAAAGAATTGCTCGGTATTTAGCTGATGTAGCCTACTGATGCTTCCTTTGCTTTCTTTTCTTTAAGTGTTTCCTTTGTACGATCCAGCAGGCCTTTTATCTTTTCTTCAAACTCGCCGGCCCTTTTTACCAGAGGCTTGTAGTCTATTTCCAGACTAAGATATTTATCCAGCATCTCAACTATTTTTGCAGCTGACTTGGAATCCGGCAGTCCAGATGCTGTCTCAGCAAAAATACAAGAAAGCTTGATGTCTTTTGACGCCTTGATCATAAGCGCTCCTGTTACCCCTAATATAATCCCTTCCTTTATTGCAGTCATGCCTTTTTCTTCAAATATCTTTATTCTTTCAGGTTGGTTGGTATAATAGTACGCTTCCGGCTCATCTTTTAGAATCGGCGAGCCTATTCCTTCTGTGCTGATTATTTCCTTGGCATTTAACTTCTGGTACAAGAAAATCAGCGCATCTGCAATATCCCATTCTAGCCCAGCAGCTCCTGTCAGGCCTTCAATGATAACCAGATTATATTTTTCATTGTAGAATATTTCTAATGGCTGGATTATTTTTTTGTCGTGAATAACTGCCATTGGAGGAAGCTCCTCTGACCACATCATTCCAATTGACCTGACCTTTAGATGGTCTAACAGGTACTCAGCAGCTATTGTGCTTACAAATCCAAAACCTGGAAAACCCTCAATAATCGTAACGCCTTGCGGCTTCTCCTTAAGCTCGATTTTCATGGCCTTTAATTTCTAGGCCTCCCTTGTTTAAATAGCTTGTTGGGCTTGCAGAAAGACTTTTAAAGTCAAATTAATGACTATTAAATAGTGATTTCTGGTATTTCTGCCAGATCTCACACCTCCTGTTGTTTGGGCTTCGGCTCAAACAGCAAGGCGTAGAAAACTTTTGACACTACGCCACTTTTCATTTTCTTTAGGAAATCTTTATAAATCTAAATAATTCTCTAAACATCGTCGGCGGTCAAAGTTCCGGGGCAATATCTCTTCCCATTCCGAACAGAGTAATAAAGCCCGGCAACGTTTTGGCGTGTACTGCTTCAAAGCGGGAAAACCAGAAAACTGCTTGACACTATACATCCCTTTTCTTTCACAAAAGAAAAGGTCTCTATGAAACCCCAAAAGAAAGGTAGCGTATTGCTTCGCAATACACTGTTCTGAATTTCTTTGCTCAGGATTGCCCTTCGTCAGTATCATTTAATTTATAAATTCTTAATTTCTAGTCTGAATTATGGAGCGCCGGCAAAAACCTAAATGGCAGCAGGAGCTTGCTGCTGAGCGGATTGAAATTCTCTTCAGCCAGGCTACCAAAAGGCCTGAGTGGGCTGACAGATATGTCTTCTTAGCTAGAAAGCTGGCTATGAAATACAATGTCAAGATTCCTCATGAGCTGAGAAGAAGATTCTGCCACAAATGTTATCATTACTTTGGTCCGAGCAAAGCAACAGTTCGAACAAATCCAAGAACAAAAGCTGTTGAGTACACCTGCAAGAACTGCGGGCATGTTAACAGGTATCCTTATATCAAGGAAAAGAAGCTTATGCACTAATCGTTCGGTGCTATCCAACGCTCTGTTTGGCTACACAGCAAGACACAGTGCATTGCAGAGCAATGCGCTCAGGGTGCCAGCTGACCAACCTGAACAGCAGTTCAGGTGGATCCAGCAAAATCCGAAGATTTTGCTTGGCCTTTCAGCTGTAGGGGTAGATAGCAGCTAAATTTCCTTCTGCATCTCTAAGAAAGACTGTATCACCATCATTGTTCCAGATTGTTGTTTTTGAATTCCAATAAAGAGTTCTGTCTGTATTATTGCCAGAACCGCTGTTAACAGTAATCGATTGCCCATTTTCAATCTCTATGCTTTTGAAGGTATAGATATGAGTTGCTTCATCTTTCATCTGCCAGCCACTAAGATTTACATCACTGCCTATATTTGTAAGTGTGATATATTCCAAGCTTGGGTCTGAAACATCATCTGGATTTTGATGTATTTGGATTGAAAAATTATATTCACCGTAGCCTTGCCAGATGCCAAGCTCCTTTTCTCTTGCCTGCTCTTCAAGGCAGTTGAAAAGGAACTGGTATTTTGTATCCGGCTCATATTCATAGCTTGAAGCCAGGCCAGCTGAAATCTGCTCCGCATTTACAAATTCATCTTCTGTAAAGACATAACGGAGCAGCCTGCCATATTTGTCTTTATCTGAAACATCCCTGGAAAAGAAAACTTCTTTGTCCAGAACCAAAGCCTCAAGGTTTTGCTTTGCTTCAAGATAATGCTTTTCATTTTTTTCAGGTGTGTTAATTCCAATCAGCCTTACTTTCCGCCCGTCTTCCAGCTCAAGTGTATCCCCATCAATTACTCTGCTGACTTCTGCTGTCGGGTTATCCTGCGCCTCTTTAATTATCTGTGGCAGCTCAGCAATTGCCTGCTCAGGCGTTTTAGGCTTCTCAGATTGGATGCAGCCGCTAATAAGAAATAGAGCAATCAGCAAAAGAAAAATCACTTTACGCATGACATTTTAATGTCTCCGATGTTTTTAAAAATCTTCGGAGTGTATCCTGAAAAAATGAAAAGATATTCGCGCATTAGATATCCATTGAAGCACTCTAGGCGGCTTCAGTTGAAAAATATTATAGCTGAAAATGAAAATGGAATAGACATGAGAGAACTCAAAAAGCAAACAAATTTTGCAAAAAGCGTTCTAGAGCATCACTTGCGCGTTCTTGAGGCATATGAGGAAATTGAATCCTTCGATAAAGGACGGCATCGGATTTATATTACTAAAGAAAACTATAGCGCTTATAAAAATGGAAAAAATATTGCAGATAACAGTCAAGCCGAATGCTCCGGAAACGAAAATTCTGGAGCAAAAAGGTCAGGAATTGAGGATTGCCTTGAATGCTAGGCCCGTTGAGGGCGAGGCAAACAAGGAACTGCTCAGGTTTCTCAAGAAGCAATTTGGTTGCGAGGTTGAAATAATCAAAGGATTAAAGAGCAGGAAGAAAATTGTTAAAATTATTTGATTAATATATAAAGATGGGACTATCGAGAGAAGAATTAAATCATATTGATTATTCTGAAGCAAAGGCTCAATTTGAAATTGAAGAGGCAATACGCTATGAGCGATTTAGGACTGGAAAAATATCTCTGCCTTCTTTAAATACAAAGATTTTGTTGCAACCAAATCAATTTTACAAAATAGAATATGTAGAAGATATGGCCAAAGCAATGCATGAACTTTTTTTAAAATATGGAGGAGATAGAGTGATTTTACATCCAAAAAAAGGCCATGAACCAGTAGGAATATGTTTGAGCACATGCCTCGATACTTTTGGAAAAGAAAGATCCCTACATCTTATTTTAATTGAAAAAGATTTGAATGATATAACCAGAATTTATGTTCACGCCCATGAACACGGTCATTTGATATACAGATTAGGTTATTCAGAATTAATTTATCAGCAATGCAGGTCTCCCGATGATTTAAAAGCAAAGATAATCAATGACGAAGAATTTGCGAATATGTGTGGATATATTGCTCTTAAAAGGAAAGGTCATAATCTTAGGCATATGACTTATTATGTAATTAAAAAAGAACAAGCAAAAAGAATGAAAAGAATAGCCCAATTAATTCACAAGTATGTATAATTTATTTCTTAGCTTCAACTTCTTTCTGCAAATCTTTGATGAAAGAATCCATCTTGATTCCGAACTTCGGCTTCTCGCCTCTCGGCCGGACAGCAAGCGTCTTTGCTTTTTCTTCTTTATCACCGCAAACCACAATGAAATTGATTTTGGAAATTTCAGCATCCCTGATTTTAGATTGTATGGTTGTCGGAGAATAATCTATTTCTACTCTAAAGCCTTCTTTCCTCAGCACTTCTTCGACCTGCTTTGCATATTTTTCATTTCTGCTTGTAAATGTAATCAATTTTACCTGCACAGGAGAAAGCCAGAGAGGGAATGCTCCTGCATAATTTTCTATTAAAATTCCAATAAACCGCTCAAGAGAACCGTAAATAACTCTGTGTATACAGATAGGAGTTTTTTCCTTGTTATCTTTATCTGTGTATTTTAGGTCAAATCTTTTTGGCTGCTGGAAATCCAGCTGGATTGTGCCCATCTGCCATTCTCTGCCAAGCGCATCTGTCATGATTATATCAACTTTAGGCCCGTAGAACGCGCCTTCACTTTCGCCAAT
>CAYGVN010000013.1:10317-14432 GCA_964353445.1 Candidatus Woesearchaeota archaeon | reverse complement strand
TTCTGTTGCAAATTTCTGGGCTTCAGGCAGGTAATCTGCATATGTATTCCCCGTCATCTCTCCACCCGGCCCGATTGCCTGGACATCTGCAAAATGTTTTGGTGTCTCCCAATAAATGTTTATATCTGAAAAAATGCTTTGTCCGCCTCTTGCAACTGCCTGCTGTGCAAACTCGAAAAGCAGTATTTGTGCGAGCTGTGATATTCTTTTTTCATCAAGACCAACTAAATATGGCGCAAGGAAAACATTTACAGCATCCCAGCCGATTGCACCATTAAAAGAGCATTGAAGAGCAGCTGAAAATTTAATTAAATGCTGGATAAGAACTTCCGGCTGCTTGGCAGGCCTTGCAATAGACAGCGAGTTAGGCAAGCTGAGGCCGAATTTTGCTACGTATGCTATATTCTGGCCTGAACAATAAGGCCTGTCGATAAATCCTAAATCATGCAGATGAATATTTCCTAGAACATGGGCTTTTGTGATATCCGATGAAAACACGCTTGTCAGCGCAAACTCTTTCTTGATGCCCTCAGCAAGAGTGAGATTTGTAGCCTCAGGCCCGTGAGGCACATTTGCATTTTCTTTATTCGGCATGCAGATGATTTGCTCTACATCATAAATTGGATAGCCGAGCCTTGCATGATGTTTTCTGACATCTTCAAAGCCGTATTCTATGAGTTTGGCATTTGTTATTTCTCTAATTAAAGGAGCTGTGATATTCTTAATCTTGGAAGTCCGAATCATATTTTCGACTTCTATGCTTATAATCTTGGCAAGCTCTGGATTGATGTTTGTTTCCTTCAAAAGCGCCTCTGCAATTCTTTCCCTGTCCCACTTTACAACATCGTAGCTGCTTGTCTGCACAAAAAGTGCAAGGTCTGTGCTTTCTGTACGTTCTTCTGTATTTTCCTGCTCGAGTTCTGCCATTTTAAACCTCTTTTTTTAAATTTACAATTTCCTGATGAAAATCTGATATATCTTTAAACTGCTTGTAGACCGAAGCAAAGCGCAGATAAGCAACTTTGTCAAGCTTCTGGAGTTTTTTAATTACTATCTCGCCGATTGTTCTGCTTGGGACGTCTGTCTTTGCTCTTCTGCGCAGCTGGGATTCTATTTGGCTCACTAGCTTTTCGATTTGGTCTTGGGTAACCGGCCGTTTCTCGCAGGCTTTTTCAATTCCTGCCTGCAGTTTTTCCCTGTTGAACGGCTCGCACCTGCCGTCTTTCTTAATGACTGAAAAATCTATAAGCTCAATCTGCTCGTATGTTGTGAATCTTTTGCTGCATTTTAGGCATTCCCTGCGCCGTCTTGTGCAGTTGTCTGTTGAAGCTCTTTTATCTACTACTTTTATCTCCGGATTCGAACAATACGGGCATAGCATCGTCAAGGCCTATTATACAATCTATTGTGCTTGTCAATTCGGCAAAACACAAGATGTAGAAATCTAAAAAATCCTTGAATATATAAAGATTTATGTTTTATTGTGTATAAAATAATTTAAAATAACAAGTCAAAACTTTGCGGTGGGGAAAAGTTTTAATTACTTTCGAACTTAATAATAGCTATGCCAAATTTATTACCTCTTGATGAGAGGCTGTTGCAAATTCATGATAGTCTCTTTGAGCAAGGAGTATTCCATGACTGGACAATTGAAAAAGATGGAGATAGGTATCTGCTTGATGTTCGGCTTACTTCGACACAAACGCCTAATTTAAATAAGGCCAAACTGCACAAAGTTTGGACGAATTTTTCTGGAAAAGGATGGGGAAGTTTAAGAGACGTCAGCAAAAATAAGAGAAAAGTCATACAAAAAATACTAAAAACATCTTTAAGAGGGGATTTTGATGATGCGAATTATTGCTTCAAAAATAAAATTGCAATTAATTATAACCGAGAAGGTTGTGAAGACGACCTTAATAAAGAAGCTTTTATTGTTTCTGCAGCCGGCATTAATCTATCAAGATACAGGCGTATTGCAAAAAAGTGTGATGCAGAATTAGTTGAAGTAGAAGATATAGAAGAATCTCATCTGACACCTAATTGGTGTCTTATCCATAATGCATTTGAAAAGAATTACATAAATATCTTAAAAGGTGAAAAACCAATTACATACGAATATAATAATGCTCATAATAGGTACAGCGAAGCAGACAGGTTTGATAAAAACGCTAAAAAAATAAAAATATATGAAGTTTCAGCCAAGCAGGAAGAGAAGCCGTTTAATTCATATGTGCAGGAAACTTTTGCAAGCTATCTTGAATCAGATTTGTTCAGAAAGGGAATGAGGATAGCAGGTATATGTTTTACAAATAGCAATCCTTACGATTGGAATGGAGATAAACCATTCCTTCTAAGCGCATCGCTTGAAGATGTGGTCAAACTGAAAAATGAAATTGATACTTTCGCTATTTCTAAAAAAATTGGCAGAGCAGATGTTCGATATAACAAAGACAGTAACGATGAATATCTCCTTCAAGTCAGTGCAAAGAGCCTCGAATTAATACAGCAAACTGTAAAGAAAGTAGCTTAAAATATTCTCTCATTTTTGTTATATGGAGGTTGGAAAGGTTGTGTCGGGTCTTGCTCCAGAATTATTTTTCCAAGAGGTTTATTGCATCTTCCACAAATAACATCTCTTATGCGCTTATCTTCTCCTTCAGCCAGCTTGTAAGTATCTTTGTGAAATCCTATATTGCAGAAATATTCGCCCAATTTATCAAGCTTATCCAGTAATCCCATCTTATTCAATTACTTGAATTTCAATATTGACATCCTGAGGTATTGGAACTCTCATAACAAGGTGAAGAGCCCGCTCATCAGCTGCCAGGTCAATCAGCCTCTTATGGATTCTCATCTCCCACCTGTCCCATGTTTCTGTTCCTTCGCCGTCAGGGCTTTTTCTTGTTGATACTACCATCTTCTTGGTGGGCAGATTAATAGGGCCAGAATAAGCAACGCCAACTTTCTTGGCGATATCAAGGATTTGGTTGACTATGTTGTTCAGTTTCTTTATGTCTGTGCTGTATAATTTTATCCTTGCTTTTGGCATTTTCAATGTTAGCCACCGGCCTGCGATTGCTAACACTAAAATCAATCAAAAGCGCCTTTAAAAAGGTTTTTATGCCCCCTGCTTCTCGGGCTGATAATTAAGAAATAATTAGCTTATAGTATACTTATCTTTAAAATAAGCAGTTTCAGCTGAGGTTATCGAACCTCTGCTGTCTTTAATACAATGATATAATAAAGAAGGGTCTACTCCTGTAACATCTATAAGCTTCTCAATACCGTCCGGCGTAAATTCTTTATGTCTTTTAGCAGATTCTTTGATAAATTTCATTTTTTCTATATCCCATTCATCTTTAGGCAAGGTGCTGGATAATAACCGAGTATGATTTTTATATTCTTGAGCTAAAATATCTGCCTGAGTAATTGTCACCTTTTTATCATTATGATTAATCTCGCGTATTAAATTTATTATTTTTTTGGAAACTTGTTTTTTATGAGCTATCACTCTTAAAGCAGTACCAAGCGCCGCTAAATACGTACTAAATAATTCAATATCCCCTTTAGATTCTATAATTCTATTGCGTATTTTATTTTTAAAATAATCTTCTGTGTGTATCTTATCTATAATTGATTTTACTTTTTTGAAATCTGTGTTATCTTGTATGTATCTCTCTAAGACGCAGAACCTACAATAATTAGGATTATCAGGAGATTCTATTTTTATAAAATTATTGTCATCTTTATGCATTAAACGGATAAAACATAATGAATCTCTAAAAATATTATATTCTATCCCTTTTTGAGGAAAAATATAATTTAATTTCTTTTCAAATTCTTTATTAAAGTTTATATCTTCATCAGTTATTGATAGCTGTCTACTGCAGATTTCCAAATATTTCGGGTATCCTTTACTTTTAAAGTAATCTAACTCTCTTTTTAGAATATCTGCGCTATTTCCAATCTCTATCAACATATCTTTATCATCAACGATATCTTCTATACTTGGAATAGGAGGATATCTCCCAACAGAATAATCACAAATAGTATACCTTATACCTCTGAGAATATCGCATATCTTATTATATTCTTCAACAAGCTTTCTATTGCCC
>CAYGVN010000013.1:0-10307 GCA_964353445.1 Candidatus Woesearchaeota archaeon | reverse complement strand
TAGTAAGCAAAAGAAATAGTATTAAAAAACTTTTTAGCTTATTTTTAAGCATGGATAAATCAAAATATATTCAATGGTATAATTTAACTCAAGAGACTATAAAAAATGACCAATTAATCCCTAAAAGAACTAATAAAGAAATAGAATCACTTGTTTCAAAAAATGATTGGCTTATGATCCCTGCAGGGACAGATACAAAGAAACAGGGAACTTATTCTCCATTTCCAAACATTTTTTTTGATATAAATTCCCGCGAAGGCGAAAATAAAGATTATGCCAGAATAGGCATTTCGTTCAATAATCTTCCAGCTGTTGAAAGATTATACAATATCCTGACTAAATATTGCAAAACTTCGCATGAAGAACTTACTAAACAGCTCGCTTCATTGGAAGATGTTTGGGAAACAAGGGTGGAAAGGAAAATTAAAAGAAACCACCCTAAAAGCACACCTGAATACCAGCTGGTTTATCCTGCACAGACAAATAAGTTTGACGGTAAAATAATTGAAAATATTGTCAGCAAAAGCAAAGAGGTAAGAGAAGAAGGAAAAATTACAGCAGAGAAATACAAGCTGAAAGGCGAATTTTACAGGGAAACGCCGAATGTAAACTTGGCTGTGTGCGAATTTCAGCTGACAGAAGAAAATTTTGTGCATAATCTAAATCAAATTGTTCCAATCTGGAAAACCTGCCTTGAAGTTGCCGGCAAATACTCTGAAATTAAAGATTTAGAGCGGGCGGAAAATAAAAGAATAGGAAAACTTGATGAAATAATACAGGAATGGAAAGATTATGTTTTAGAATTAAAACAGCGCATGAGAGAGGGAAATGCTTTGCCAGATGAATTAACGGAAGCCGAGCAGGCCATAAAAAGATTGGAAAAGAGAAAGAAAGACGAAGAAGGGGAAAAGATAAAATAATGTAGGTAGCGTTATGATAGAAGAAATAATTCTTGTCGACGAGAAAGATAATGAAGTCGGATATGAAGAAAAGATAAAGGCTCATGAAAAAGGCGGAAAGCTGCATAGAGCATTTTCTATATTTATTTTCAATTCAAATGGGGAAATGCTGCTGCAGCAAAGGTCCAAAAAAAAGCACCATTTCGGAGAATTATGGACAAACACATGCTGCAGCCATCCAAGAAAGGGCGAAAATCTGGAAGATGCTGTGCATAGAAGGCTTAAAGAGGAATTTGGGTTTGACGCTGGCCTGAAAGAGATATTCAGTTTCGTATATCACGAAACTGACAAGAAAAGCGGTTTGAGCGAGTATGAATTTGACCATGTATTTATCGGCACTTTTGACGGCTCGCCGAAGCCGAATCCAGATGAAATCGATGATTATAAATGGATTTATCCGGATAAATTGAAGAGCGACATCAGAAAGAATCCTATGAATTACACCCCTTGGTTTAAAATAGCTCTGGAAAAATTTCCTGAAAAATATAATTAAAAAATGAAAAAATACCTGCTGGCTGGTTTTGGAATTGTAATTGCAGTTATTGCCGTATTGGTAATATTCTCATTCACCGCCAGCCCGCCTGGCGCCGGAAACAATTCAACTTCTTGGACTGAAGAAATCAAAGACAACGAATCAAATGAAACAATAATAAAAATAAATGAAACAGTAGTAAAAATGTGCACTGAGGATGCTGACTGCGCTCTTAGCAATTATATGATAAACAAATGCATTGCCGCAGAAGCCGGCGCCTACTGCACACATGAAGGATTTATTGCATGCAACTCTGCAAAGGACTGCAGGCCTCCAGAAGGATATTATTCCATGTGCGCGTATCTAGGCACATTAAATGCAACTTGTTTCCACATGCCTGAAGGTGTGCTGCCCAGCGAACATGAAAACTGCAAAAGTGATTCTGACTGCGACGACCACAAAACAGAAACATATGATACCTGCGCGTATGTCAATGAAAATTTTTCATTTTGCGCATATATTGAAAACGAAGAAGAATAGAAAAATAAATAAAAAGTAAAGAAAAAATTTACTTCTTTACAACGTCAATGCACACGCCAGCTGCTACTGTTCTGCCCATGTCTCGGATAGCAAACTTTGCAAGCTGAGGTATTTCAGACTGCTTCTCAATGCACATCGGCTGAAGAGGCTCAACAACAATTTCTGCTGTGTCTCCGTTCTTCAGGAAGTCCGGCTTCTCTGCAACAACAGCTCCTGTTCTTGGGTCAATCTTTTTCTTGATTTCCTTTATCTTGCAGGACACCTGTGCTGTGTGCACGTGGAATACCGGGCAGTATCCTACTGTAACAACAGTCGGATGGTTCAATACAATTATCCTTGCTGTAAACTCCTTTACAACTGTCGGCGGGTTGTTTGGATGCCCGAGGACATCTCCTCGCTTGATATCTTGTTTGCCAAGGCCTCTCAAGTTAATACCCACGTTGTCGCCTGGCTCTGCGGTCAGCAGGTTTTCATGGTGCATTTCAATTGACTTTAATTCGCCTGTCTTGCCAGATGGCATTGTTATTAATATGTCGCCGACTTTCATTGTACCTGTTTCCACTCTGCCTACTGGAACTGTTCCGATGCCTGTGATTGTATACACATCCTGTACAGGCATTCTAAGCGGCAGTTTGGTTGGCTTTTCAGGAGGCGTAATATTGTCAAGTGAATCAACCAGAGTCGGGCCTTTGTACCAAGGGAAATTTGCGCTTGGCTTGTTGATGTTGTCATCCTTCAAAGAAGATATTGGCACAACCTGCACTTTCTTTAGGTCATAGCCAACTGTAGTCAGAAGTTTCTCAACAGATGCCTTGACTTCCTTGAATCTTTCTTCCTTGTAGCCTACCATGTCTAATTTGTTAACAGCTACAATTATCTGGCCTACTCCAAGGACTTTTGCAAGGTATGCGTGCTCCTTTGTCTGCTCCATTACACCTTCTCCTGTCTGTGAAGAGACTACAAGAACAGCTGCATCTGCCTGTGATGTGCCTGTAATCATGTTTTTAATGAAGTCCTTGTGCCCGGGGCAGTCAATTATAGTGAAATAGTATTTCTTTGTAGGGAACTCCTGATAGCTTAAGTCAATTGTAAGGCCTCTTTCTCGCTCTTCCTTGACTCTGTCCATTACAAAAGCGAACTCAAAGCCGACTTTTCCCTTTTCAGCTGCTTCTTCCTTTAATTTCTTTAATTCCTGTTCAGAAAGCATGCCTGTATCAAAGAGAAGTCTGCCTACTGTAGTAGATTTTCCATGGTCTACGTGACCTATAAAAACGATATTCATATGCGGTTTCTTATCTGCCATAATTTCACCTAATGAATCGCCATACAGGCGATGTATGTTGATTTTTAATAATTTAAGGGATTTATAAATCTTTCTTAAGGCCAATTAATTGCAATATAGCAAAAATTATTTGTTTTGCTCTTCAGGCGCCTTTTCTTTCGGCAGCTGTATTTTAAGCGGCACATTATGCTCAAACTTATATTTGCTTATAAAATCCTTGAATGTATCATAAAACTCTTTGATTGAATAAGGCACCTCGCTTTTATATCGTATGTAAACCATACCTTCTCTCTTGCCGTATTCAATAGTTCCTTCTAATTCTGGCTTGTTTTTATCTGAAGTGGATGCAATAAGTCTTACCCTCATATCCTCGCTTAATTCATTTTCGCCAAAGTAATTAAGGATTTTTTCTGTAAGGAAGGATTTGGTTATTTCATACACCTTTCCTAAATATTTTGATTTTTCTTGGTCTGAACACTCCCCAAAAAACCAATTGCTATTTTTGTCCAGTTCTTCTACATCCTTCGGCGGAAGGAATCGTCTTGCTACTCTGCAAAGCGCTTCTTTAGATTCATAATGTTTAAGAATTTCTTCTAGCTCTTTTTTTGTCAGGAATCTAACTTTTTCTTCTTTATTTATTGAATTTAATGCGTAGGTTTCTATTTTTGTAAGTATATCATCTGCTTGTTCTGAAGAAACCCTTAAACTGTTGTATATTCCAGGGTCAGATGACCTGAAAGATATTCTATTTTCAATACCATCGAGCATCAACTTGTGAATTTCTTCGCTTCCAGTCAATAGCTTATCACTTTGCCCGGCTCCGCTGAAATAATATTTGGAAAGTGTAAATCCATGCGGTGTGAAATTTATTTTTTCCGTATACCATTTATTAGCCAGGCCAAGCGGACAGACTAATTTAAAGCCGTTTGATTCAGAATAATTTTTTCCCTTTTTGATGAGTGTATAATATTTTGGAATGTTTTCATCTTCTTCAGTTGCTTTAGCTTCTATAGGAGGCAGTGGGAGCGGAAGAATATCCAGATAATTTTGTCTGCCTATGGCTTTTATAACATTTTCAATAAGCTTTTGATTTATTAAAATTCTATTGCCGCTTTGCCTTGCTAAATTTGATATGCGCAGCAGTTTTGGTATTATTTCCTCTTTAATTTCTGCTTTGTAATCTAATTTGTATGGGTCTTGAGAGAATTTTAATTCATTTTCCAATACTTCAATATTATCTATTACATTCCTAATAATGTTTGACAAACCTGATTTGAATTCTATTTTGTCTGCCAATGTGCTGGGCAACAAAAGGTCTCCAGCGATTTGCTTTATCCTATTGGCAAACTTCGGATCGCCCTTTTTTGACAGCAAATAATTGGCTATTTCCCCGATATCTTTAATATTTTTAATTACTGAAGATTGTACGCTCTGACCTGATTCATTTATCAAATCTGCTAAAGTCAAAGGTCGGCTTGCTGCCAGAACAAATTCAGATATCACCTTTTCATTGCCCTTTAATATATCCTCTTTGAGAGCATATACATTTTTATCTTTTATAGGATACATAGAGACTATGTTATTATTGAGAATAGCTTCGACAGAAAAAACATTTATCTCTTCATATACTTTATCATTCAAGTAGTCAGCCAGTCCTCGTTCAACTTTGACTAATTTGTTCCGAAGCTTGCTTGCTTCAGAATTAATATCCCATAATTCTTTGGAGTTTAATTTAAACTTTTCAGCTATCTCTTTTAAATATGACTCATATTTTTTATTTTTTGTTTCGAATTCTTTGATTTTATCTTTGAAATCTTTTTTTTCTGCATCGAAATGATTAATTTTTCTTTCTTGTTCTCTTTCCTCGTCCTTTGTTTCTGGAAGCTCTTTCTTACAAAGTTCCAGCTCTTTGGTTACCCTCTTTAATTCTTTTTCTGCTTCGTCTATCTCGCTGTCAATTTTATTTATTTTTCCTTTGCATTCAATATACTCCGGATTTCTATTGTACTCCTGCTGAACAAGATATTCTATTCTATTTCTATGACCATCCAACTTCAATAATTCTGCTCTTATAGGGCTTGCTTTTTGTTTGTATTTTTCAATTTCATTTTCATATGTTTTGATATTATCTTTAGATTTATTCAATATATTTGTAAGATTCTGCCTAATAATTGGGTCAGAAATTATTTCTTCTATTGCTCCTGATTTTTGCTGATATTTGCTAATAACTTTTAGGATAGAATCCGACACTTTTGTTATGCACGTATCTCTTACAGCCTGGTCAAGATTATCCCAAAAATCAATTATCTTCTGCTGGTGCTCTTTTCTTCTGTCATCATTAAGATGGAATCGGATATAATCGTCTGTTATAGGTTTGAATCTATCGATAAATACTACTCCAAGCCCATTCGCATCTGCAATTTTTAATAATTTTTCAGAGTTCTGCTTAGATAGCTGATGGGTCAGTGCATAAACATCCATATTCGGCTGTTGGTGAAGTATTTTATTGATTTCTTTGTAGAGTTCTTTGTCTTCTTTGCGGGCCAGTTCTTTTATGTCCTCAAGAATAAGAGTCTTAACAATATTGTTGGCATCAAGATCTACAGAATTGATTGATTCTTCTATGCCGATTTCGTCGTATCCTGCATAATCGCATGCAGCAACCAATAAATCAATTTTATTTTTGTTGTTTGGCTTTATTACATTTTCTTCTAGCATTTTATCATAAATTAATCTATCTTCCAGCTTATTTGTTGAAAAAATGCAATATTTGTGGTTTCCCACTGGAATTGCATTATTTGCTCCTGACATGCTGTTCAAATAGTAAGCTCCCAATGGAAATTCAAATAATTTTAATTTGTGCGCCTGTGCAAATTCTTCAAATTCTTCAAATCTGCCATCAAGCAAGTCTACAACTGCAAAGCCGTTGAGTGAAACATTGAGGACTTCAAAATTTTCTTTTATTTCATTAAGTGTGTCTGCATCTTTAACTATTGCAGAAATAGCAGTTCCCGGCCCGATACTTATTGTATCACACATTATTGTGTAGTCCCTGTCTGCAAGTTTGATTGTTTCTTTTGCTAGCTTTTGGGCAAAAAGCCGCCTTTTTCTTTGCTCGTCCCATTCTAATTGTTTTCTAGCTTTCCAGTTATAGGCAATATTTAATTTTCCTCTCTCTTTAAGCTTCGTCTCATACTCTATTTTGCCTGTCAGCGGGTCTTTCCAGCCGATTATCTTTCCCTCTTCATTTTTAAGAAGAATCTTGCCAGTAGAAGCATCTATTTCTTCTTTAATCTCTTTCCCAAGCTTCTTGAAAAAGGAATCATAGTTAAATTCTTCATCTGCCATGGTTAACTTTAAAAAAGTATCAAAATTCATTTAAAAACCTTTCTAAAATCGCACTCAGGCGCCCTTATTCAAGCTGAGGCCTTAGAATCTCTTTTTGTAAATGTTATCGTGATGGTCGAAATCAATGAATTTAATCTTGTTTTCCGCTTTTATAAAACTGAAAACGAGAACAAAGGAACCGACGTGCACCCTCTTTTTGTCTTTCATATCATATCGCAGATTCTTGTAATGCTCAATATCCGGAGATGTAATAATCTCTTCAATTTTCTTGAGAACTTGCTCGTACAAATTTTTATCTTTCTTTGACAATCTGTTTAAGACTTTCTGCAGAGAGGGTATTATCTCGTAAGTATACATTCTATTTCTCAACAATCTTTCTCAATTCAGCAATATTTTTGAAAGGAATTCCCTTTTCTTTTTCTCTTCTCTTCAATTTTTCAACGTACTCAGGTCTCAGCTCTGGCTCCAGCAGTTCTTCTTCATATTTTTGGACTACAAGATTAATAGCTTCAGATTTATCTTTCAATCCGAATTTTGCTTTTATTATATTCAGAATCCTGTTAGCTTCTTCAGATATGTTAATCATAGCTTGTACCATATATATCACATATACATGTATATATTCGGTATATATAAAGATTTCTTTTATTCAAGCTGAGGTCTAGGCAATTCCTTCGGCAGAGCTGAAAGGTCAGCTCGCACCCTGAGCCTATTGCTAACGCAATAGACTATGCTTAGCTGTGTAGCCAAATAAAACGTTGGATAAATTATTATTCTAACTGAGGTCTTGGAAGCTCTTTAGGAAGGCCTTTTCTTTCCCTGATTCTGCTTACTGTAATGCTCTGCAGGTCAGTTGGCAGGCGCTCAAAAGCCTGGTCAACCAGGAACCATGCTCCTCTTCCTGTTGTTGCTGAGCGCAGGGCAGATGTGTAACCGAACATCTCAGCTACAGGCAGTTTTGCCTTGATTGTTATATGCTCTCCTTCCTGCTCTGTGTCCAGCAGCTGGCCTCTTCTTGACTGCACAAGCTTGGAGATTGCCCCCAAGAATTCCAATGGTGCATCGATCCGAATAGTCTGGACCGGCTCGTAAAGAACATCTCCTGCAAGCAGCATGGCATTAATCATTGCCTGCCTCATAGCAGGTATAATCTGGCCGGGACCTCTATGAATAGAATCCTCGTGGAGCTTTGCATCATCTAAGATGACTTTCAGCCCGTATGCAGGCTCCTTTGCAATCGGGCCTGCAACACAAAGCTCTTCAAATCCTTCCATTACCATTTCAATAATTTCACCAATCTGCACAATTCCGCGTGTTGCATCCACAAGTACATTGCCTTTGAAAATATCAACAACCTGCTTGGCTTCATCCTTGTCCATGCCAGCTTCGACCAATGCTTCTGATACTTCTTTTTTCTTTTTCTTGATTTTCATTTCAGGAATAGTTCCTGATTTGATAGCCTGATAAACCCCCGGCTCGAGAGGCTCGACTTTGACATATAATTTGTTGTGCTTGTTCGGAGATTTTCCTTCAATCGGACCAGCAGGCGTCTTGACAGTCTCCCTGTAAACTACAATCGGAGGAGAAGTTACGATTTCAACTCCTTTGTCTTTTCTGATTCTGTATTCCCAGATTTCCAGGTGAAGCTCTCCGAGACCTGATATCAAATTTTCACCTGTTTCTTCATTAATATCAATTGCAACTGTCGGGTCCTGCTTTGCAATATCTTTCATAACTTCAATCAGCTTAGGCAGGTCTTTTGGATTCTTTGCCTCAATAGCTTTTGTAACAACAGGGTCGAAAAGATGCTTGATGCTCTCAAAAGGAGTCATGGGTTCTAGAGAAACAGTTTCACCACTTGCTGCATTTTTGAGGCCTGCAACGCCGATTATATTACCGGCAATGACTTTGTCAATTAAAATTCTCTGGGGCCCTTTGTAAATGTAGACTTGCTGTATTCTTTCCTTGATTTTTGCCAGATTGAGCCATACCTCATCTCCTCTTTTAATTGAGCCTGAAAATAATCTGCCTGTAATTATTTCTCCTGCTTGAGGGTCGATTGTAATTTTTGTTACAATAAATACAAGAGGGCCGTTTGCGCTACAGGCTGCAAGAGCTTTTCCAATATCTGACTCCATCTCGCCGTGCCAAATTCTAGGAACCCTGTATTTCTGGGATTCCAGAGGATTCGGCAGATGATGAACTACCATGTCAAGAATTGCTTCATAGACTGGTGCGCGGCCGCAGAGCTTTCTCCACTCTTCTCCTTTGCTGTAAGCATCTATAATTTCCTTGAAGCTGAAGCCCTTTTTCTTCATCATTGGTATTGATGTAGCCCATTTGTGGAAAGCAGAACCGAAGCAAACAGAACCGTCTTGAACATTAACCTGCCACTTGTCTTTGAACTCTTTTGGAGCCATGGAATAAATTAATTTGTTGACATTTGTGATGATGTCTGTAAGTCTATCCTGCATTTTTTCAGGAGTCAGCTTGAGCTCCCGGATTAATCTGTCCACCTTGTTTATGAAAAGAACCGGCTTTACACCTTCTTTGAGCGCCTGGCGAAGAACTGTTTCTGTCTGCGGCATAACTCCTTCAACAGCGCAGGCAACGACAACACAGCCGTCAACTGCACGCACAGCTCTTGTTACTTCTCCTCCAAAATCCACGTGGCCTGGAGTGTCAATTAAATTAATCAAGAATTCCTTGCCCTCTACCTCGTGAATCATATTTACGTTAGCTGCATTGATTGTAATTCCTCTTGCCTGCTCCTGCTCATCAAAGTCAAGATAAAGCTGTCTGCCTGCAAGCTCCTCGGAAATCATGCCTGCTCCTGCCAGCAGAGAGTCAGAAAGAGTGGTTTTTCCGTGGTCAATATGAGCGACAATTCCAATATTTCTGATTTGGGCCGGCTTATTCATCAGCTCCAAAACCTTGTCTGTTGTTGTCTTTACCATTTAACAATATGCTTTCAGGGAGCTGATTTATAAATATTTCCTCGAATATAGAAATCTTTAAATCTGTTCAGTTTTTTGAGCTTTTTGGCTCTGACTAATCGTGTTTTCTACTTAAGGCCTTGTTTATGGATTGGGATATTAAGATTAAAGGCTGTCAGAATAATGGCAGAGCTAGGCAGATTTATGCTGATTTGGAGGCTGTCCAGGGCTCTATTCTGGAGCTTGCTCCGAATAATGTGGATTCAGCTAAATTGAAGCGTAATCATATCAGAATCTATCCATTTTCAAAGTCAGAGCCTGGAAATGAATATTTTATCCTGAACGGCAGAAAGGGCTATGTCTGCCTGAATGAAAATATTCTTAAAAGGCGATACTGGGCTGCCCTGCAATTACTTGTCCATGGCTTAGCTCATTCTTTCTGCCACTTGAGAGATGAAATCGGCGAAGAAGCATTCTGCGAGTGGGCTGCTTATTCTGTCATTAAAAAGCTGGCTGAAAAAAAGGGTGAAAAATTTTGCCGAAGAATACTAAAATCTATAATGTCGCTTTCAAGCCAGGATTACAGAGCTTTCTACAGGGCTGCAAAACATCTGGAAGCCAGAAACCCAGGCTATATGATTAAATTAAATAACAAAGCAAAGCACAGGAAAATAAGAAAATCAATTGAAAAGCAGATAATCAGCAGAGCTCTCAAAACAAAGCAGCATAGAAAATTGGAAGAGCTGAATGATTCAATTCCTGAGCTAGAG
>CAYGVN010000012.1:0-15020 GCA_964353445.1 Candidatus Woesearchaeota archaeon | reverse complement strand
AATCCAGGCATGAAGAAATGATAAGTTGAGCTTATAGGCATAAAAGTGAAAGCTTTGATTCTTCCTGCCATGTCCCTTGCAATTCTGATATGAGGGTCTTGGTCAGTTCCGACTGGAATTAATGTAGGCAACGCTTTTCCTTCAAATTCAGGCAATTGAGCATGATACATGTCAGAAGCCTGCAGGAGCGCAGATGCCATTTTTGCAGGGTCAATTGTGCCATAAACTGCCTTGAATTCATTGAAAGTTACATGTCTTGCAAACATCGATGCAAGCTTGTAGTAAGCATTCGACTTTTTTGCATTATCAGAGCGTTCGCTCTGGAAATAAAAGTCGCAGTTTTGAGGTTTTAATCCTAAAACAATGTAATTCAACAGGTAATCCTCTATAGCAGTTTTTCTCAACTGCTTCATGTCGCTTATCCTCGTATTGTAGGCTTCGATATCAGCTACTGCTATGTAGAGTTTTGCTCCAAGGGACTGATAAAAAATCATCTGCTGTACTAGAAATATATGCCCAAGATGGAATTTTCCAGAAGGCATCAAGCCAGTCATCATCACAAATTTCTGTTTATTTTTGCAGGCTTCCAAAATTTTATTGAAATCTCTGTGCGCAAAAATTATTTTCCTTCTGAATAAAATATTCTTTTCAAACACATTCGGAAGTTTGGGCATTAATTCTACACCGAATTCTTTGGCAAGTTTTTCATAATCAATCTTGCCAGTAACTTCCCACGGTGTTACCAGAAATTCTTTTTTTGCCATTTTATTTAACAACGAATTTTTTGATTTCTTCGATATCTTTTTCTATTTTTGCTAATCTTTCTCTAACATCTCCATTTGTTCTGTACAAATCTAAAACTGCAGCAAACATACTGCCAGTCAAAATTGTAACAATAATTTCAAGAGGTGCGGAGTGACCAAGCATTCTGTTTATCAGCAGGTACATTCCAAATAGAAAGAGCAGCCAAAATATTATTTTTAATGGATCAATTTTCATTTACCCACCTTTAAATAAAAAGTATGCAATTACAATTGCTAAAAATACCAGCACTGCATAACCGATGTAAACCATCCATTTATCTTCTTTTGCCATATCCTACCTCCCTTCCATTCTATGAAATTGAACTTTTTAAGCTTTGAGCTGAAAGTCTATGCACCACCTGTAAACGCGGGGTGCGTAGGTGCCTGCACGAATCCATTTCAGGATTTTTATTTTCTTTCCGTTCTTCTTGGCAACTGTATTCAGCCTGCCAATCGCATCATCAAATTTATCTTCGTGTATAAATGCATAGAAGTGAATAATTGCCTCTGGCGCTGCAGATTTAAGGGCCAAATCCAGAAATTCCCAGGATTTTTCAGGAAGGGGCATAATAATTCTGTCAAAAAATTCTCCGATTTCCGGAACCACTTTTTTAACATCACCTTTTAATGCTGTTGCATTTGATATTAAATTAAGACGAATGTTTTCTTTCATATAATTGTAAGCATCTGGGTTCAGCTCAACAGCCCATACTCTGCACAAAGGCTGATGCTTTGCAATCAAAATGGCATACGGCCCTATGCCGGCAAACATGACAAGAACTTTTTCATTCTGCTTGACTTGCTCTGCAATCCTCAGGCGCTCGCGGGCTGAGCGCGGAGAAAAATAAGTTTTTGCCAAGTCTAATTTTAATGTAATATTATGCTCTTTGTAAATTGTTTCTGTCCGTTTTTCTCCGGTCAGAATCTTCAGCTCCCTGACTCTGTGCTTTCCTTTTACTTTGCCTGCTTTTCTGACAACTGTCTTGATGTAAGGATGGGCTCTCTTCAAAGCCCAGGCAATTGAAAGCTCAAATTTTTTTAGAGGATCTGGAATATCCAAGACCGCAATGTCTCCGACAATATCAAAAGCTCTTACAACTTTCTCAATGTATTTTTCAGGTATAACTCCTTTGAGAAGGTCTTTCAGCGTTCCTGCCCTCGGAGGAATGAGCTGAAAAGAGCGCGCTTCAATGCTCGCATCTGGAAATTTTTTCAGCAGAACTTTCTCATTAAATTTTCCAGCAAGAGGAATCAGAAGATATCTCTGGGTCCTGCCCAGCGCTCTGCCCTTGTCAAGCCATCCCTGCGCCTCAATAAACTGCTTGGCAGATTCTCCTTTTTCTTTCTTGAGTTTCAGGCATTTAACCATATACACACTAAAAAGAAAAGTATATTAATATTTAATTGTTTACCCTTTAACATGCCAGCGCCACAACAAGAACGAATGTTAGAAGAGCAAGAGAAAAATATTCTTCTACAGATGGACCGTTTAGAAAACGCAATTATTGATGCAGTAAAAGTTCAAAAGGGCGAGATTAAAAGAATTCAAAAATTAGACAAAGTGGTATACAAAATTTTTAAAAAATTACGTAAAGTTACAAAATTTGAACTCAAAGAAGGACAAACTATTGAGCAGTTAATGGCGCAGGTTGACAAATTATGGGCAGAGCGAAAGCCCAGTGCAGCTTTGAACCTTTGGAAAAAAACAGCAAAGTTACACAAAAAGAAGCTTAGACAATTTTCAAAAATAGCAAAGCCGATTGTGAAGCTAGAAACAGAGCTAAATCAAGGAGTAGCATTGTCTGCAGACGTGGCTAGAAGATTTAGAATAGTGGCTGATGAACTTAAGCCTGTTTTGCTAGATTTGAGGAGAGCAGCGGGCCTTGAAGTTTATGCCAGAAGATTAGAAGGTAAATAATTTCATGCGCTTATTTTGCCTTAATTTCAACAGCAGACGTCAAATCTTAGGCATCCTCATCTTCGTAGGCCTGGCTTCCGGCACATCTTCTTTTTTTGACACAACTTTTTTCAGCGCCAATAAAATAGAGGCTAAAACTGCAAACAATATTGCCAGGTCAAATAATACCCAAAGATTAATTTTAAGCAAGCCATAAACCCATAAAATACAGACAATTACAAAATAATTTGCCACAGTTGGAGAAGTGGCCACTTTTGGAAGCTTGTGCTTGAACACAACGAAGATTAAAATTAAGCTGTAAACAATAATGGCAATCGGAACAATGAATTTCGGCCAGAGAGCTTTTGTTTCAAACAGATATTTGCTTAGGATTGCGCCGACCCAGAAAAGGCTGAATGCATTTCCCAATGCAGTATTCCAGCCAAGCTCTTCCTCCCTGTAGCGCACAAAATAAAGGTCTATCACTGCCCAGATAACCAGCAGGGGTATTATCAGCCATAATACGCTTGGGTCTTCAAACGGGGCTTTAAAAATTTCTATAAACCCCTCAATTATTTCAGCAGTGGCCATACCAAAAAATTAAAAGTACCTGTTATTAATATTTACTTATGCTATATCTAATCGGCCTTGGCTTAGCTTGGCAGGATTTATCCCTGAAAGCATTGGAAGCAATAAGCCAGTGCAGTGAAATTTATCTTGAAACCTACACATCTATTGCTGATTTTTCTAGCAGCAGGCTGTCCAAGCTTACTGGGAAAAAAATAATTGAGCTGGACAGAAAAGGTGTTGAGGAGCAGAGGCATTTCCTCAAATCAAGTCACCTGAAAGATGTTGCACTGCTTGTCTATGGAGATCCTCTTTCTGCAACAACGCACATTGAGATTCTGCTTGAAGCTCAGAAGAAAAAAATTCCAGTTCAGGTTATACATTCAAGCTCTGTGCTGACAGCAGTTGGACAGACTGGCTTGTTTCTTTACAAATTCGGCAAGACAGTTTCTATTCCAAAGCCAGAGAAAAACTATTCACCTGAGTCCTTTTTTGATATCCTGGAGCAGAACAATTCAATTGAAGCTCATACATTGTTTCTGCTGGATTTGAATCTTACGCTGCATAAAGCAATTGAAATGCTTTTGAAAATAGCTGAAAAGAGGAAGTCAAAGCTATTCACTAAGGATTCACCTTGCATTGGCTGTGCAAGGCTCGGGCAGCAGGCACAAAAAATAAAAGCAGGGACAGCCAAAGAATTAATGAAAGAAAACTGGGGCAGTCCGCCTTATTGCCTGATTGTGCCCAGCAAGCTACATTTCATAGAAGAGGAGGCAGTTAAAAGATGGGAATAGTTAATGAAGCAGCTGAAATGGTCGGAGAGGCAAGAAGAGTTGAGCACTCAAAGAAAATGATAGAGCATTTTGAAAAAATGGCTGCAAATTATAAAAAATATCTGGACAAAGTCAAAGATGTTCAAAAACTTAGATTGCAGAAAGAAATAGCAAAAGCAGAAGAAGAGCTGGTTTTGCAGCGGGGAGTCAACCTAAGGGCAAAAGAAAGCATCAAGCACCACATCGCAAAAATAGAAAAAGAGCTTTAGTAAATATTATATATACTATATATCTTATCTTAAAGAAGGAGAATGGCCATTCAAAACAAGAGCAAGATTCTGTTATTAGTATTAATTAGTATACTATCCATTGCGCTTATTTCCAGCGCAGTCCGTGCCCAAAATGCAATAGACAGCGACGGGGACGGCATTCCTGATTCTACAGACCCTCATCCATATGAAGCGAGGATGTTTGATTATTTTGCTACAATTATTCCTCCAGATCTTATTCAGGGCGTGATTCTCTGGGTTCTTATTTTTGGATTAGTAGGCCTCTTGGTTTCAAGAGTCCTGAAGCCTGGCGAGGAAACTGAAAAAAACCTGGCTTACATAATGGCAGGCGCACTTGCAGCAGGAGCTGTTTATTTTACTAAAACAAAATGGCCGGCTCTTTGGAACATGTGGGCGACGATGTTTGTTTCTCTCCCGGTAATGTTAGGTGTCATGGTTTTTGTCCTGCTTATATTATGGTTCTGGGCCGCTGTCAGCAAGAGGCGCAAGGAAATAATAGAAACAGGAGCAGGGATAAAGAAAGCAAAAATTGAAGAAGGAGAGGTTGAACGAGATGTTTCAAAAGAAATGCGTGAGCTTGAGAGAGATTTTGGCCTGTTAAGAAAAGACGAGTCTCTGGAAGGAACTGATATAGCATTAGAGAATAGAATAGGCACGGATATCCAAGCGCTTAATCAAGCTGTTTCCGGCGGAGATACTGCAACAGCAGATAAAATTTTACGAGACCTATTAGTAGCTGTCACAAAAGAAATTGCAGATACAAAAAAAGAAATTAAACTTGCTGGCAAGCTGATTAAAGATGCTGAAAAAATACACAAACAAGCAACAAAAGAAATGCAGAAATATAAATTAGAAGAAAATGTCGATAAATATGACCAGAGACTTTTAGCATTAGACGAACGTTTAAAAAAATACGAACTGTACAAAGAAACTATTGATGTGTTTATTAAAAGAGAGTTGTTAGCGACAGCAAAAGATTTAGCAGCTAAGCCTGCTAGACTTGCAGCTGTTAGAGCAAAGATACCTAAGCTATGGGAAATGTGGGAGAAGCTAAAAGCAGCTAGGCCGCAGATAGTAGCGACTGAAGAAAACATAGCAGCCACAATAAAAGCTCTGGAGAAATTAGTTCCAAAAGAACGGAAGAAAGAAAAGAAAAAGGAAAGTCGGCTAACTGGGCATTAAATAAAGAATGGACGAATCTTTTTTTAGCAGCTGGTTAAATAAATTTAAATTGTTGGCGAATGAACTGACTAAAATAGAATATACAATTTATGCTCACCCTGAAAAAGGCGAGGCTTACTTAAAAGAAGATATTGCAATAATTAGGGGCAATACGAATAAAGTCAAATCAGAATTTTTAAAAAGAACAATAGAATCTCCGTTGACTCCAGAACAAGCAGCAAGGCTGCTGCCAGTTATCGATAAACTTATTAATGAGCTTACCTTATATGGAGGTAAGCACCCTGATTTAGCAAATGTGGCTCGAGAATATATTTTTATCCTTGAGCTTATTGAAGGGAGAGTAAGAGGTGGCGAAATGTCTATATTAGCGAAAAGACCGTTAATCGAAGTAAAAGAATTGGAAGCTTTCTTAATCAGAGAGCTAGCAGAGTATATAGAAGAAAGAAAAGATATCAATGCAATTAAAAACAGATTTGGAGCAACATCAGCTGAGATAACTGCCTTATGCCAAACTGAAAATGCTTTAGGGATAGAGCTGGCAGCGTTAAGAGGTCATCTCGTTAATGCTGTATCTGCTATAAATAGAAAGAATTTTGGCGGTGCTTTGTCGCATATTCAACAGGCAGAGATGCTTATGCCTAAAATTATAACTGCAGAAGCAAATGTACACGGAGAAATTGGAAGGTTAAGAACTACTTTTGGTGCAGAAAGCGCATTTATTAAAAGATTAAATGCAGCAGAAAGGGATACGATAAACGTAACCCAAAAATTAAAAGTGCTTTTAGATAGAACAACTAAAGATTTACACGCAGTATGGAGCAAATAAAGATAGTTTTTTTAATCTTTCTTTATTAAAATTTTTATAGCTTTAGTTTTATATTATTAATTAAAATGGATGATAGAACACTAGCTGATTTGCTCCAGCCAATTAATGGCAGCTGTGAACAACTTTTACCATTGCTGTACGGCTTAGAAGCAAATAACTATTCAGCAAAAAAAGGTGCTGATTTCGGCAATGTCAATTTAAAGCTCAAAGAGGAGTTATACCTGCTTTATAGTTCGCTTGGCTATGACCAAGGCAAAAAAGAAAAAGAAGCAGGTTTTATTAACGGCATTCCAAAAATAAAAGAAATACCAATAAGCATTAAAGATAAAATAGAAAGCAATTTTAATCTGGGAAAAATTTGCGATATCTCTTTTTCGCACCATACTAATTTAAGTAATGTTGAAGTTCACGAGCTCGACGTTTATTTTGGACAAAAAAAGAAAAATAGTTTTTATATCAACTCTGAATCAGAAACAAGCGGTTTTGAAAAATACTGGTTTGAAAAAAAATTTGTTTTGGATTCTCAGCCTGTTTTTCAAAAAACTATAATTGATATGACACCAACAGGAATAACTCTTTGCGCATTTTCGCCTGAAATAAGAACAGTTGATGGCAGGGCTGTAGACCCTGATATTTATGATATAAATCCAGATGGCAGCGTCATAACGAAAAGAGGCGATAAAATCAAATTTGAGGGTAGTATCGGTCCTTTCCTAAGAAAAAAAATAAAACCCTCTTTTTTTAATAAATTAAACGGATTTGACAAGCCTCTTAAGGTATTTATTCATCACGCAGATGAAATTTATGGCCACATCACAGCTTCAGGAAAGGTTAAATCAGATAACAAGACAAATCTGTCTGCTCTGCTTAAAAGATTAGACGAACTTGAGGTAGAAATAAGAAAAATTTATGCTGATCCAGATTTATACAGCAGTGCATTTGCTCTTGAAATAGAAACGTAATAATTGCACCTTTCGTAGGCTTTAGATGTAAAGGCTGTTAGCGATATATTTATTTTCTTTTATCCACAAAAATATTAATAGTATTGATGCTTAAGAGTGCAGTATGTTTGGATGGATAAAAAAGAAAGCGAGCAGCTTGGTTGCTGCCAGATGGAAAAAGAAGGCATTATTCTTTGGAAAAAGAATTGAAATAGCCATTGAGCAAAGAAATATTGCTGAGACAAAAAAGGAAATATTCAGGCTCATAAAAGTGCTGGAAAAAGAAGCAGCAAAAGTAAAAGAAACTGAATATAAAGAAATAGCCAAAGAACTTGCAGCTGGGCATATTAAGGCCTTAATCCAAGTTAAAGAAGCAGCTGAAAAAAGAAAATGGGATGAAGCACTTATTTACTTGCATAGAGTTATTTAGCTTATGTATGGCGCAGGATTTTGAATAACCATACTACGCAACATTTATATTCTCCCAATTCCAAATTTATTTAAATTAGAATAGTTAAGGAGGTATAATAAAATGGTCTTTGAAGCTGTGCTGGAGCTGCTGGCTAACTTTGGATTTTTCAGGGTAGTTCTGCCTTTTCTGCTGATATTTGCGCTTGTTTATGGTGTAATACTAAAGACAAAACTTCTTGGCGAGGAAAAAGTTGCAAAAGGAATTGCATCAATTATTGCGCTGTCTATGGCATTTTTTGTAATAGCATACACGCCTGTTGTTGATGCGCTTGCTACTATTATTCCGCAGGCAAGCTTCCTGCTTGTTATTGTTCTGATGCTATTGATGGTTGTTGCACTTGCATTTCCAACTGCATTTGATGCCTTCACAGGCAAGCCAAGCTGGGTGCTTGGAATTATAGGTATAATATTTGTTGTGATATTCTTAGGTATTACAGGCTATGCAGTTGGAGACAAAATACCAGCGCTTTTTTCGTTTTCAAAGTTTTTAATGGGAGCAATTCCTCTAGAGCTCACGCCAGAGACAATAAACCTGCTCATCGGCTTTGGAATAATAATAGGAATACCAGTAATCATTATGGCAATAGTGATGTGGCCAAAGGGTAAGGAATAAAATAAAAGATGGCAACTCTTCTAGATGCAGTTCATGTACTGCAGGTTTGGGGATTTTACACTGTTATACTGCCTTTTTTTCTTGTTGCAGCAATTGTGTATGGCATGCTCGCCAAGTTCAAGCCATTTGGAGAGCGAAGAGAAATTAATATTATCATTGCAATTGTAATTGGGCTTATATTTATTTCTTTCACAAAAGCAGTGACTTTTCTTTATAATTTAATTCCTATGCTGACTGCGCTGTTTGTTGTTCTTCTGCTGATTATAATGGTCTTTATGTTCATAGGCGTGCCAGCTGAATCTATAGGACAGGCGATGAAATCTCCTGCCGGCTATGGAGTTTTGATAGTAATGGTTGTCCTGTTTGTCTTTATGGCAATATCAGCTGCATTCCCGGAAACTTATTACATAACTCACCCAGAAGCTATACCGAATGCAACTGCGCTTGGAGTGCCTGCTCCTGGAGAAAGCCCGAGCTATGATGTCTTCGTCGCAACTACAAAATTAATTTATAATCCAGTTATAGTGAGCTTGATTATAATGATGATAATTTTTGCTGTTGCAGCTTATTATATAACTTATACGCCGAAATCAAAATAATTATTCTAAGATGAAGCATGAGATTTGATAAGAGATTTTTCTTGGCAGCAATTTTTGAATGCAAGCGGCCAGAAGCTTAATTCCAAAAACCTTTAGGCCTTCAAACTCAGAATTATTTCCTTCTCTTTCTTGGTCTTAATCCTTCAGTCTGAGCTGAAAGGTTGTTCACACTCCTATCGGCTCGCACCCTGAGCGCATTTGCTACTGCAAATGCACTGTGCTTTGCTGTGTAGCCAAATAAAACGTTTGATAGAACTAAGATTTATTTCCTTCTCTTTCTCTTAAATCCTTCAGTTTTCGCCTTCTCAACAAGCCCGCTGAGCGTCCTGATGTCTTCTGTAAATTCAGGCATGACTGTTCCGAAAACTTTCTGCATTGCCTTCAGCTCTGTGCCGACATCTGTAATGCCCTTGGAATATTCTTCAATTTTGCCGAAAATTGCTTTTTCCATGTCAGACATCTTGTCTTCAACTCTCTTGACGCCTTCCTCAAGATCAGGCATTTTGCCTTCTATTGCTTCAAGCTTTTTCTTAAGCTCATCAAACTCTTTTGTCAGGCTCTTCCATTTCTCAGAAATAATTTTCTCAGCTATTTCTTCAATATCTTCTGTGAGAAGCTTCATCGGCTCAACAGAAGGCCGAGAAGGAGCAAAAGACGGAGGCGGTGGAGGCGGTGGAGGAATAGGGTAGCCTGGCATCGGCGCTCTGGCTCGTTCCATTCCTGCTAAAATATCAGGTGCAGGCGCACCTCCCATAATGTCTTCCATCGGGCTGCCTGGAAATTCAGGCATTTCAGGAAAAGGCGGTGCAGTTTCTATTTTCTTTTTGAAAAGAGCCATTTATTTACCTCTACACTAATTAACTATTTTTGCTTTAAAATACTTTTCACTATTGCTTCGACTTCTGAACGCGTGACATATTTGAGCGGCTGCCATAAACTAACATAACGCTCCAGGACTTTGACATCTTCCTTTGGAGCAAAAGCTTCCATGCGTTTTATCATTCTTACTGAAATGTCTTTAAGTTGGTCTATTTCAGCTCTTAAACTGCGCATGCTGTCCTCTAAACCTCTGATTCCTTTGATTGCTTCTTTGTGCTTTTCAATCAAAGAGCTGTCAATCAGATTTAGATGAGCCCTTAGTACTTCAATGCTTTCTTCAAGAAGCCTTAAACGGCGGGCAGTATCAGACACCTGCTCGCCTAATTTAATTTGCGCCTGTTCAAGACCAGGAGCTTTTTTTTGTGCAAAAGCAGGAAAAGGAGCAGTAACTTGTTCAGCCATAGAAGTAGGATAATTTTAAACATAGATAAAAATTGTGTAATTCCTTGCAAGGTAATAATTGCAAAGTAAAAACTTATTAAGTTCTTTTTGTAAAGGATAAATGAGGTAATATGCCACAGCCTTTTGAATACAAAGTATCCCGCGAAACAGGCAGAAAAGTCCTTAAAATCAGTTATGAAGGTGTTCCTTATACTCCTTCAATAGAAGATGATGCAACCTGCATGGCGCAGGTTTTTGATATTCTGGCAGAAGTCGGAGAAGTTGATCAAATTGTTTTTGTTCAGCAGGAAGAATACACTTATGAACACGAGCAGGTAAGGCTGCTGCGCGAGATATTTGATGTTTGGATAAAATTGGTCAGAAAGGAAAATATATTAGATTTTACAAAATTCACAGATGGCGCATGCCAGAGATTTTTTCCTGCATGGCATGATTTTCTGCAGTCAACTGTTACACGCAGGATTAAAGAAGACCCGATTGGAGCTTATGTCCAGCTGAAAAGGAGGATAATAGAAGAAGAAATAAAAGAGAAAAAGCCTCTTTCACCACAGTATTCAGTTTGCGCAGAGCCGTTCATTACGCTTCTGAGGCACGCAGCTGAAGAGCTTGAGCGCACAACCTTAATCAAGCTTTGCCAGCCGCACCTGCCTGGCTGGAAAGTCGGCGACAGAGCTCTTTACAGGCAATTTTTCAGGCCAGCCATCCGGCCGTATTTCATGTACACTAAACTTACCACAGCATTTCCAGCAGGAGCGGAAGAAATAGACAGCTACAAAATAGCAGAAGGCGCTGACGTGCTGATACTTAAAGTGCCTGCTGATATAAGGCCGCGCTATCATGTTATTCTTCCTGAATTTAAATTATCATCTGAAAAATACGCTCTGCTTACGCAGGCAAGGGAAGTAATGGCAGAGCACAGGCCGACAAGAGAAGAATTTATTGACCCTGAGCGCACAAGAGGAATTTTTTATTCCATAGAAAAAGATTTGCTTGCTGATTTGGCAAAAGAAAAAGGCCTGAACTTAAGCTATGATGAAATTGAAGAGCTGGCAAAAATTTTAGTAAGGTACACAATCGGATTTGGAGCTATTGAGATTCTTCTTTCAGACAAGAATATTCAGGATATTGTTGTAAATGCTCCGCTCGGAGTCAGCCCGATATCAATAATTCACAGCGATTACAATGAATGCAGGACAAACATCACTCCAAGCATGAAAGAAGGAGAGAGCTGGGCCACAAAACTTCGTTTAATCAGCGGAAGACCTTTGGATGAAGCAAATCCTGTTCTTGACACAGACTTGAAAGTTCCAGGAAGCAGGGCAAGAGTAGCAGCTATACAGGTGCCTCTCAGCCCGTCAGGAATTGCGTATGCTTTCAGGCGTCATAGGGATGCGAGCTGGACTCTGCCTCTGTTCATTGACAACGGCATGCTCACCTCTCTTGCAGCAGGTGTGCTGAGTTTCTTGGTTGACGGCGCACGAACAATGCTCATCGCAGGCACCCGCTCGAGCGGGAAGACATCTCTGCTGGGCGCGCTCATGGTAGAAATAAGCAGAAACAGCAGAGTTATTACAATTGAAGACAGCGTTGCCGGAGATTGCAGGATTGTTGTAAGCCAAGATGGAAGAATGCAAAAAACTACAATCGGCGAGCTGATTGACAAATTAATTGAAGATTATGGTGCAGAAAATAAATTTGGACGAGAGGTTGTTAAAAATATATTAGATATAGAAGTTTTTGCAGTAGACTCTAAAGGAAAACAAAAGCTGGCAAGAGCAAGTTCTTTTATCAGGCATAGAACAGAAAAAAATATTTTTGAAATAGAAACTGCAACAGGAAGAAAAATAAAAGTAACTGAAGACCATTCTTTATTTGGCATCGGCGAAAAGAGCGTATTGAAAGAAGTTAAGATTAAGGATTTGAAAATTGGAGAATTCCTTACAGTTCCAAGGATCCTTTCTTTTGATAATAAACCTCAAGCGACTATAAATTTGCTGGAGCATATCGATAAATTAAAAGGATGTTACATCTTTGGTCCGCAGATAAAAGAGGTTGTCATTGAAAAATGGGATATTATTAAAACGCTGGCAAAAGAAAGAGGGTATGCAAAGTCAGCATACTCTGCATGGAAAAGAAACGCTATCATGCCTGTGGAAATATTGGCTCAGATGCATTTGCCTTTGGATCCGAACAAGTTAAAGATAAAGGCAAAAGCACAAAGCAAGGCTTTGCCAGCCATCATACAGCTCGATAAAGAGCTCTTAACTTTCATTGGCCTGTGGCTTGCAGATGGTTGCTATGATAAATGCTCAGTAATTGTTTCTGCATGCGAGCCTGAAGAACGACAATTAGTAAAAAATTTTGCTAAAAAATTTAATTTAGAAACAAAACTACATTCTGATAAATTTTCGCTTATGATAAATTCTAAGGTGTTGAAACAAATAATGCAGGAAGTTTTGGACTTAAAAGGAAATGCATACACAAAGAAAATTCCAAATTGGGTTTATAATTTGTCAAAAGAACAAATTGCATACGTTTTAAGAGGCATTTTTTCAGGAGACGGATGCGCCGGAGACAAGGAAATTGCAATTCCACTTGCATCAGAACAGCTGCTTGCTGATATTCAAACATTACTGCTGGCATTTGGAATTATATTCAGAAAAAGAAACAAGCAAAGACCAGATAAAACATTTAATGCTTCAATTTCAGCTACAAAGTTCTTGCAGATTTTCAAAAAAGAAATTGGGTTTTTGCAGGCAAGCAAAAATAAAAAATTAGATACACTCTGTTCTAGAGTTTCAACGCACGACACTTCTGACATAATCCCTCTTTCACAGCATGTTAAAGCAGAGCTTTGCCTAGTTTGCGACCAATTTAATAAATATGATTATTTGACCAGACAAAATAATATTGGCCGCGAACATCTTGCAGAAATTACCAGTAGTATAGAAGACTTCAGTTTATTAAATCCTCTGAAATTTCTTGCTGAATCTGATATTTTGTGGGACAGAATTGTCAATATTAAAAAAATCAAAAACAATGGATACGTTTATGACATATCAGTTCCAGAATATGAGAATTTTGTCTGCGAGAATATATTAGCACACAATACCTTAGAGCTTCCAGTTGCACAGCTGAGAGGGCTCAATTATGATATCCAGTCGCTGAAAGTCAGGTCAGTTATAACTCCTACTGAAGCTGAAGTTCCGGCAGACCAAGGAATTAGAACAAGCTTGAGGCTTGGAGATTCTGCGCTGATAGTCGGCGAGGTGCGTTCGACTGAGGCCCTCGCACTTTGGGAGGCAATGCGCGTCGGCGCGCTTGCAAAAGTTGTAGCAGGCACAATTCACGGCGACAGCCCGTACGGTGTTTTCGACCGTGTCGTAAACGACCTCAAAGTTCCGAAGACATCTTTCAAGGCAACAGATATAATTGTAGTATGCAATCCTGTTACATCCCCGTCAGGTCTTGAGAGGTGGAAAAGAGTTGTGCAGATTTCAGAGGTAAGAAAATTCTGGGAGGAAGACCCTCTGAGAGAAAAAGGATTTGCAGACCTGTTTACTTATGATGCAAAAGAAGACAAATTGATTCCAAATCCTGCGCTGACAGAAGGAGAATCAGAAATTATCAAGGCAATAGGCGGAAGGGTAAGAGAATGGGCTGGCAACTGGCCAGCTATTTGGGAGAATATTCAACTGCGGGCAAAAATAAAACAGGCAATTGTAGATACAGCAAGAAAAACAGGCGACAGAAATATGCTGGAAGCAGATTTTGTGGTTGCAGCAAATGACCAGTTCCATAAAATAAGTTCGCTGATAGCCGAGGAAGTCGGATACACAGAACCGAATAGAGTTTATTCAGAGTGGGAAAACTGGCTTAAAGATGAAATTAAAAAGCGGGGGAAATAGCTGAAATGCCAAAACCAGAGGAAAAAAAAGAGCTGTTTTTTAAATACAGAAGAAAGCTGGAGGCAGAGCTTAATCCAGAAAAGCACATAGAAGCGCCCGAAGTATCTTACGCAAGACTTTATGAACTTTTTAAAGAAGAGCAGGTTGGAAAAATACATTCTTTCTACGAAAAGCTGTGCAACAAATCTGAAAAGATTCTGAAGCTCAAGCTTAAGAGCTCTGAGCTAGAAAAAATAGAGCCTGCCCTGCGCATGGCGCACATCAATGCAACTCCGTACGGAGTTTACTCCTTTGCAACATTATTAACCCTGGCACTAATATCCATTTTTGTAGTTATTGGCCTGATTTTCGGGAGTATTTGGGTCATAATAGCTGGAATGGTTGCAGCGCTCAGCGCTTTCTTTTATGCGCCGATGATACCAAAGCGGATATTTTTAGCCTGGCGTGCAAAAGCATCTGACCAGATTATTCTCGCAGTGCTTTACATGATTATTTACATGGAGCACACGCCGAATCTGGAGCTGGCAACTTGGTTCGCAGCGAAGCATCTTCCCCCGCCTCTTTCCTTGGATTTCATGAAAGTTCTCTGGAATGTTGAAACAAAAAAATATTCCAACATACAGGCGTCTATTGAAGATTATACTGAAACGTGGAGAGGATGGGATGATGAGTTTATAGAAGCCATTCATTTGATTGAAACTGCTCTGTACGAAGCGAGCAAAGAAGAGCAGCTGAAAACTCTGGCAAAGGCAGAAGAAGTTATTCTCGAGGGAACCCAGGACCACATGATGACCTATGCGCATAATCTGCAGAACCCTGTTACCACTCTGCACATGCTTGGAATTGTGCTGCCAATAATGGGGCTGGTT
>CAYGVN010000011.1:0-16506 GCA_964353445.1 Candidatus Woesearchaeota archaeon | reverse complement strand
GGTCGATCACACGCTCAACGATTCGTGAGTCGCGGAAGAAGAGGTGCCAGCCGAAAAGCGCTCAGTTCCATGTTTGAGTGATGAAGAAGTGGTGAGAATAGCCGAATTGGCCAAAGCGCTGGAATTGCACTTCGGTACGCCTCAGGATATGGAGTGGGCTGTTGAGCACAACAGAATTTATCTTGTCCAGACAAGGCCTGTTACAACAATAAAAAAAGAAGAGAAGGCAGTAAAGATTGAAGCTGAGCCGATTCTGAAAGGAATGGGCGCCAGCCCTGGAATTGGAAGAGGGCTTGTCAGAATTGTTCATTCAGCTGAACATTTGGAAAAAATGCAGAAGGGTGATGTGCTGGTAACGCAGATGACAAATCCAGATTTTGTTCCTGCTATGCAGAAAGCAGTTGCAATTGTAACAGATGAAGGCGGAATAACAGCTCATGCAGCAATTGTAAGCAGGGAAATGGGAGTGCCCTGCGTGGTCGGAACAAAGCAGGCTACTAAAATTTTGAAAGACGGCGATGAAGTTACTGTTGACGGCTCTGCAGGTTTTGTTTACAGAGGGAAAATAGAAGTTGCAAAGCCGGAAGAAAAAGCAGAAGCCATTGGCCAGCCAGCTGAACAACTTGTCACAGCAACCAAAATAAAAGTCATAATGGACCTTCCGCAGTTTGCGCAGAGAGCTGCCCAGACAAATGCAGATGGAATTGGTCTGCTCCGCTTGGAAGGAATAATTGCATCAGGAAAAATTCATCCTGGAAAATATCTCAGAGACAAAAAACTTCATGATTATACCAAACTGCTTGCAGACGGCATAAAGGCAATTGCAACGCCTTTCAAGGACAAGCCTGTCTGGGTGCGGACTTCGGACATAAGAACAGATGAGTTCAGAGGATTGGAAGGAGGAGAGCAGGAGCCTAAAGAGGCAAATCCAATGATTGGCTGGCACGGAATTAGACGCTCTTTGGACCAGCCGGAATTATTGAAAGCTGAGTTTGAAGCTCTGAAAAAAGTTCACGAAGCTGGGTTAAAAAAAGTTGGAGTAATGCTTCCTTTTGTGATTTCAGTTGATGAAGTTAGAAAGGCAAAAGCTCTGATGAGAGAAATTGGCCTCGAGCCTCAGAAAGATGTTGAATTCGGGGTAATGGTTGAAACTCCTGCTGCTGTATGGATTATAGAAGATTTATGCAAAGAAGGAATTGATTTTATCAGCCTGGGAACAAATGATTTGACGCAGACAGTTCTCGGCATAGACAGGGGAAACGAGAGAATTGCAGGGCTCTATGACTGGAACCATCCAGCTGTCAAGGAAGCTGTTGGTCATGTTCTAAGGGTCTGCAAAGCATACAAAGTGCACACATCAATCTGCGGGCAGGCTGGCTCTGACACGAAATTTGCCCAATTTTTAGTTCAGAACGGGATTGATTCTGTATCTGCAAACCCTGATGCAGTCCAGCAGATAAGGCAGATTGTTTTTGAAACAGAAAGAAAGCTGCTTTTAGAGGCAGCAAGAGAAGGAATTTCAGAAGAATAAAAGGGTATTTAAAAACTAAAACAATTGCTATTTTATAATACTTATCTTTTGTAGGAAATAAAAGTTTATAAATGAAAAAATTTTTTAGATTTTTAATGCAAAATTTAATTGCTTGTACAGTGTGTAAAAAAGATATGAACACACCTGTTTGTGTGCTCTGCCTTACAGACAGAACAGAGGCGTGGCTTGAGCAAAAGAAGATTTCTCTCACAAGAAATTTTAGGCCGTATATCCAGCTGTTTTTGGCCAAAGTCATAAGATTCGGAAAAATGAGATGCAGCATGTGCAGGATAGAAACAGAATACCGCATCTGCCCTGCCTGCTTCACAAAAGCTGTTTTCAACTGGCTGAACGAGAACGATACAAAATTAGCAGCAGCTTATTTGAAAGAATTCAGCTATTATTTGGAGCCGAAGAAGCTGATTGCCTAAATTTTTATATCTAAAACCCAGTGGTATTTTTTTGGAGAATATTCCTTGACTTTTGTTAATCTTAGCAGCTTTACCTTTGCCCTGCCAAAATCGTTTAGAAGCTCTTTTCCATCCATGGCAATCCCATGATAATAAATTATTCCTCCTTTTTTCAGCCTTAAAATTGCAGGCTTGATATATTTCTTTGCAGAGGGAAGAAGGCCCATTATTATTCTGTCAGCCTTCGGCAGTTTCTTAATCTCTTTTGCGCAGTCTCCCTGAATAGCTGTAATATTTGCCAGCCTGTTCAGGCGGATATTTTCCTCGAGGTATTTGAAAGCAATTGGATTTAGTTCAATGGCGAATATTATTTTTGGCCTTGAATATTTTGCAAGAGGGATGCTCCAATATCCTATGCCAGAAAACATATCAATAATTATTTCATTCTTCTTTGCAATTTTTGATATCCTTCTCCGCTCGTTGAAATTTCCTTTTGACCACATAATTTTTGAAACATCGAGCTTGAAAAGACAACCACTTTCCTTGTGAATTGTTTCAGTATTCTTGTCGCCTGCAAGAACTTTAATTTTTGGCAGGCGGTATTGTCCTTTTATTTCTCCCTGCAGGCAGACTGTCTTGAATCTTGGATTTTTTTTAAAGAAATTTTTGGCTTGCTCCTTTGTAGTATTCTTGAACAGTACAATATCTCCTATGATTTGGTATTTCATCTTTGGTCAAGAACCCAGCTGACTGCTGCAACTGCAAAGCTTGCCAGATATGTGTATTTTCCGAGGGAAAGCTTCTTGCCTTTGCGCAGGCTAAATGCCAGCTCTTTTGCAGGAAGCCCGACCTGGTCTCCGAAGACAAATGTTCCGCCTTTGATGTCTGTCTTTGTTATGTGCAGGCCGTTTTTATCCAACACATGTATGCTGCTGGCTTCTTTAATCAGCTCCTGAAATGACTTTCGCGCAACATAAACGCCTTGATGTGCAGCTGACCAGTCTTCGCTTTCAGCTGACCGCAGAGCTTTCTTGATTACAAATGCAATTCCTTTTTCAGAGGGAAAAACATCGCCTAATTTTGAGCTGTCAAATTTTACTGCAACAGGAGGCTTCGGCCCGCCATTCAAGCTAACTATGAACTGCGCATCATCGCGCACGTGCTCTGAAATCCAAAGTGCATTCAGGCAGCATCTTGCAACCAAATCCAGCCTGCCTGCTTCATATAAATTATTGATGTCAAAATTTGGGTCAGTTGTTGCACGCGAATACAGCAAAAATATTCTTGTCATATCAAAAATAAAATAGTTAGCAATTTTAAAGCTTGTGAGCATGTCTTAATAGCCATGCTTAAGCTGCTCATAATGAAACTTTATTCGCTTAATAATTTTATTATTTTTTATTCTAGAATACTTTCTTAATATAAATGTAGTGCCTTTATTCTTAATTTCATTTTGTAGCTTAACAGCTTCACTGTCTTGCACGTAATCATACAGCAATAAGCTAGCCAGCACAATGCAGAGATTTTCGGGAAAAATTCCTGCTTTTTCAGATAACAATAAAGGTCCAACCACTCTTTCTCTGCCAGATAATTTTCTAATTGGATCTCGTGCGACACGAACTATAGGGTCTTTAAAATTTTTCAGCTCGAGTTTTTCAAATTCTTCTTTCGCGTAACGCTTTTGCTCAGCTTGTGGTATCGCATATTTATGGACTAAACCGTAAGAAGCCTCTTTGAGAGCACCTAGCGCAATACTTCTTATTTGCGCAGCTTTTAGCGCTTCGGAGATGTATTTGTAGCCTTTTAGATATCCTAATTGAGCAATAACTGCATGCAAAGTGTTATGCGTATATAAGCGCTGATAAAATTTTTTGTCAAAATCTTTTATTAGTACAAAATATTTTTTGTCTAACAATTTCATTAGATTTTTTTCTTTAACTAAAAATCTGATTGTGTTCGTATAAATATCAGAATGTTTTTGATAACATATAATATCTGCTAAAATCGGACTAATCTTTACATTTTTAGTGGGTTTAAAATTAATTTCATTTTCGCATGTAATCAATTTTAGATTATTTGAACCTAAAAATCTGCTAATGTATTTCAAGAAATTATTAACATTCTCGGGTCGCATAGCAGTAAATATCAGCACATTATTTTTTATCAAATCGCGAATTAAATTAGGACTAAAACGTAATATTTTGAAGTCACATTTTATTTTTTTATTCTTGCAAAATATACTACATTTAGCTTTGACTATTTTCTTATCGATTAAAGTGACATCAAATCCACTATTTTTTAATGCGTATGCTAAGCATTTGCCGACCGGACCAGCTCCAAATATCACTGCATTTTTTTGCAGATTGATTTTTGATTTATTTTTCATTGTCTATAACCCTTAAATTTTTTAGTGCTGACCTTAGTTGTGCAGTATCTTCAAATTTAATAGATGTAGCATTCAGTTTGCGTACATACTCGCACAATTCTCCATTATCATCCACGTAAAGAATAGCTGACGGTTCAAAGCCAGAAGAATCTAAAACATTTTTTACGAATGGTGCACCAACAAAACCCAGCACATGCGAAAGATAAACTTGGTCAAAATTATCAAAAAGCCCTCTTTTTAGATTTACTTCGTAATGTAAAACATTTGTAGTTGAAGAGCAAATTAATGCTAGATTTTTCTTCAGTGCTTTGACCAGCGAAATAATATCTTCATTTATTTTAGTTGAAGATGAATAAGCATGTTGATAAGCGTCACGCATCGTCTCAAATGAAACTTTTTTGTTAACTTCTCCAGTTAAGAGATCAAAATATTTATCAGGTGTTATTGCACCGGTTTGCAAATTTACATAAAATGAATATATGCCGCCCTTTTTAGGAAAAATTGGCACACCAACCATATCTTCCAAAGTTTTATTCATTAGTGCCCAATCTGTTGAAAACAGAACACCACCCAAATCAAATATAGCTGCTTTATACTTTTTCATATTATTTTTCTGTTCTTCAAAGCCCCAACTAATTGTTCGTAGCTCTTGAATCTAATCGCATCAATGCCAACAGAATTAGCACTAACAACATTTTCTTCTTTGTCGTCAACAAAAATACAGTCCTCTGGTTTCAAACTCAATTTTTGCAGCACTTCTAAAAACAAGTCATTTGTGCTCTTGATTTTTCCCATTTCAAAAGATGAAAATATTGCATCGAAATTAGAAAATAAACCGCGCATAGCATTGATTTCTTTATGAAATTCATTTGTATTAGTTATACAGACTAAACGATATCTTTTATGCAAACTTTCAGAAAGTTTTAACATTCGCGGATCAATTTTTGTATTATTTATATAAGTTTGTTTATATGCTACACTTATATCGCTTATCTTTGCAGTTGAGTTAATCGCTTTTATTAATTTACTAAAATACTCCTCAGCGTTTATTTTACCCAATGCAAAATCTACATAAAAATCGTACCGTCCGCCATTTGGCGGAAATATTGGCACGCCAGTTTTCGCTAAAAGCTCTTTGTTAATGCTGTCCCAATCTGCCTCAAAAAACACGCCACCCAAATCAAAAATTATCGTTTTAGCCATTTCAGAGCTTAGTAAACCTCCTATTACCCTCTACCCATGCTAGCAATACGTCTTCGACTTCAGGATATTTTCCTTTAATTTGCTCAATTGCTTTTTCACCAAAATATTTGCAATCCTCAATGCACTCTTCTATAATATTATACTTTTCTATTAATTTCAATACATTGCCAGTATTTGACTCAGTCTCCAGGGCCAATTTTACAATTTCCCGCTCATCTTCCGAAGCTTTATCCAGTAACTTTCTTATTGCATAAGTCATATACCCATTTCGCAAGTCCGAATAACCTCTAGCTTCAGGATATTTGCGCCAAGAAACTAAATCGTAGATATCATTTTTTATTTGGCCAGCTATCCCCAGAAGCTTAGAATACTCTAACATGTCTTCTGCAAAATTTTTGGGTGCTTTTTCGCAAAGCAGTGCTGTACAATAAAGTGCATTTGCACCAGTAATTGTCTTTTTAATGTATAAATCCAGTATTTCGTTTTGGGTTAATTTTGAATTGCCTTTGTTTAATTTTTCTTGGATGAAGCTCTCATAAAGCTTTTTTTGCGACTCTGCAAAGCAGACTATAACTTTATTCAAAATATCTTTTGGGATATTTTGTGTCCTCAGCTCATCTAAAATTTTGCCAATGTGGACGAGTACGTAATCTACTGCTGCGATTGTGTGCGCCGTTCCGAAAACTGTATGCGATGTGCTGATGTTTGCTCTTTTTTCATCACCATCGATTAAATCATCCTGCACCAAAGCAACAGCAAAAATTAACTCCGAGGCCAATGCCACCGGCAAAATCTTATTTATTGGTTCTCCATAACGTTCAGCAAAAATTATTGGAAGTGCCGCTCTAAATCTGCGCCAGTGAAACCTGCTGATTATGTACCAGATGGGCTCAGAAAATTCGTTCTTTGGCAAAATACAGTTTAACTGCGGCAAAACACATTTGCTAAATTTCTTATCAAATAGCGAATATAACTCTTCGACATTCATTTTATATACTTCACCCCGTGCAATTTTCTATTATGCAGCACTATGCAAGTGCCATCTTTGCTTAATGAACCAAAAATACCAACCTTATCTCCTTTTTTTACACAATAGTAAAAGTGCCAGAAATAAGTTAAGACTCTGAACATACCTTTTTCATTTTCAATTATAAAATGCCTCGGCATGAAGCAAACACCGTCGTCGTTTATGACTCGACCCTCAATGTAGGTTTCTCCCCGTAGTTCATCTGGCAACAAACCTTCAGAGAATTCTTCTTTTTTGTAAGAAAATAATAATTTTAGCATAATCTCATCGCCAATACGAATTGTAGACCATCTGCGCGAAAGCATAGGCTCAAAATCATTTCTTTCGAAATTGTACACATTATTATACCGATTAAGCGTCGCCGTTTTTCTTTTTTCATCCAAAAAACCAACAGCTCCAATTTTTTTTCTTAAGAAATTCATATTTTCTTTTACTTTCTGCATGTTTTGAATGCCTCTAATTAGTATATCTATGTCAGAATTTCCATTTTGTAGGCCAACAAGATAAGATCCTATGAAACCAATATCTTCATCTTTAATCCCAATTTCCTTTAAAGCGAGCAAAACTGGAGCAAATTTTGTTTTGGAGATTTCATCTTTGGTTTCTTGAGGGAGATTAAATGGATCAAAAGTTTGAATTATATCTTCGCGCGGTACAAGTATGGCTCTGCCCAATTTAGTTTTTTCGAGATATGCTGGCTTTACTTTGTATAACCAATTGTCTCCAAACTCATCGACTGCTCGTGTAAAAGTTTTATCAGTAAATTTGCTTTTTCTTGTTCCTGCGGAATCAGCTACATAAAGAGGTATGGCTCTTATAGCATTAAGTAGATGAGAGAATCCTCTGACCGTAAATATTATATTATCTTTAGTAATAAAATGTGTGCAATCATTTAATTGAGAAAGTAAAACATCTGTTACTGTTACAGACAATGTTTTGCGCATGTTTACTATACGCAAAACACACTATTAAAATTTTGTTAAATTTTTATAGTTTTTAATAAAAATTATACAATTTTTTGATATAAAAAGGCTTAAAAAGGTTAATTCTTTAACTTTTAAAGATAAAAAGTTAAAATGCATAACACAAAAACAAGAATTTTGGAGGATATATTAGAATTTGCGAAATATTTTGACAAATCAACCAATCCAAAAAGTGAAGTTTTGCCGACATTAAATGTGAAATTATTGGCAAAACGAAGCGGATTTTCAGCTAAAAAAGTTAGATCAATTTTAAAAAAAATCAGAAGTGATGAAGCGATAAAATTTGAAGTTTTTTTCGATCCGGCTAAACTACATTTATTTAGGGGCATGCTAGAAATAAAAAGCAAGCATCCAAAATTTAATTCTGCCTTGACAAAACAACTGTCTGAAATACCTTTTGTCATAGCAATTCATGAGTTGGCTGGAGGCGATATATCTCATTTAATTAGCTTTTGTTTGCCTAACAGCGAATACCTGTCTTATTGGGTGGAAACATATTTCTGTCATTCGCTGTCTAAACAATTGGACTTTGTTCGCGCAACGACAACGTACGACTTAAATGAAAATCTGATAAATAAACCTGTAAACAATAAACAAAAACTAGATGCTGTGGACTGGCATATATTAGGTCTGCTTAAATGTGATGCGCTCAGAACTTTAAAAGAATTAAGCGCTGAAGTAGATTTAAGTTTGGTGGCAGTGTATAAACGCATTCGAAACCTGCAAAAATCGGGATTTGTTGAAGGATATGTGTGCAACGTGGATTGGGATATGTTGCCTTCGAAATATTCTCCAGTACGTTTTGTTTGTAAAATTAAGATAGACTATCCATACTTAAGCAACGTCGCTAAAGTTATTGCATCGATGGATTTAGTTAGGGCTTACAGAACTTTGGGAGAAACTGACTTTATATTGCTGGCATCCAGACCGGCACTTAAAGAATACAGACAGTTAATAAAACAACTAGCAGATTTGCCTGGCGTTATTGATGTTAAGACTTTATTTATGACAAAAACAATACGCAGACGAACTTCGATGTTGGATATATTTAAATACTACACCAATCAACTCTAATGAGCTGTGCAAGGTACACATAACTATCTTTATACAACCAGATTTTAATCAGTCGTTAAATTTATAGCCGCATGTTTCAGCAGTAATAAATTCTTCTTTTGTCCGGGGATATTTTTTGCAGTTCAAAGGCCTGAAAGAATAGATGATGCAATGAGCTTTTCCATCTTTGTGTCTAAGAAAAGGGCAGGCATTCGGCAGCATGCAGCATTTTCCGCAGTGGATGCATTTACCTTTGCGCTCTTTGCTGACAGGAAGGATAGAAGTGAATGTTCTCCTCGCTTTTGCCTGCCAGTTATTTTTATTTGCCATGTTGTTTACTCAATATTCTTCGCATATCTCTCGCATTGTCCAACATATTATGATTATTATTAAAGTATACATAAACTTTCTTAGGCTTTGTGGCTTTGATTTTCTTTGCAATTTCTTTCAACTCGCTCTCTGAATAATTGTGAGAATACCAAAAAGTTCTGCCGTGTATCCGCTCATATACAATACCGCTCGTATTGTAAACATCTCTTGAGAACTCAGGGGCATCAATTGAAACCCAAGTGATTCCAAGCTTCTTTGCCCAGCTTATACTTTCGTCTATATTTTCAAACCATTTTTCATTTCGCACTTCAAGAGCAAATCTCCTGCCAAGCTTTGCTTTCTTGATGAATTTCTCAAGCTTCGGCTTGAATTTTGGAGTTAAAATTGGATGAAGCTGGAAAAGATAGAAATCAATATTTTTATCCAGCGGAGCAAACAGCTTTTCAAATTTCCTCCAAGTCTGAAAAGCTCCTTCGCTGAATTTGAAAGTGTGGGTTATCAGGCGGTTGACTTTTACTGTCCATCTCAGTTTTGGGCCTTTCTTTGCCCAAGCCTTGACTTGATTTGGAAATGGGAAGCGGTAGAAGCTAGCATTCAACTCAATAGAATTTAGTTTGGAATTATTCACATACCAGTCCAAACTTTGCTCAGGATTCCAGCTACTATAAAACCAACCAGAAGTCCCGACGTAGATTTTCATTTTAATTTAGCTCTCAAATTTGAAGGAAGCTTTGCAGAGCCCTGCCAGAGAGTTGACTGCTGAGCTTTTCCCTGCCATTTTTTAATAAACCTGAAAACAGCCTGCTCGTCGCGCCAAGTTGCTTCGCGCAGGAGCCAATGAATTGCTTTCTGAACATATTTTTCTTTATCGAGCATTACTTTATCACAGAGCGAAAGAACATTTGCAATATTAATTTTATTTTTATTTCCTTTGTGGGAAAGCACAACTGCGCAGGCGAGTGCGAACCTGCGAATCCAGAAATTTGAATTTTTAATCCACTTGTTTGCCAGCTGCCAGAATTCTTTTTCATTGCTTCTTATCCAATATTTCCAATTAATTGCAAGCTGGTCGCAGGCAGACCAGTCTTTTATCTTTGGCAGCCAGCTTTCGACTGCTTTTACTTGAGTTTTAGAATCCAATTTTTTGCTCAGCTTCTCAAAAAGAAAAATTGCAATTAATTTTTCTTCTATGCTTCCTTTCCACAATTCATTTAAGAGATTTAAGTCGGCACCTTTTATCTGTGCAGTAAGTTTTCTGAGAATAGGAAGCTTGACTCCGTAGGCTCCGTCAGCTTCTATGGCAAATTTTCTCATGCCATCAACATTCTTTTTACTTTCGAGTTCCTCAAGCTTTTTTCGGAGCTCTAAGATTTTTTGGTTCATATGGACAATCTTTAACCAACGGGCAAATATAACATTTAGGTTTTCTTGTCTGACAGATTTCTCTGCCGAAATTAACAAGACCAAGATTGACAATATACTGGTCTTTCTTTGGAACCAATTTTTCCAAAATTTCCCTGATTTGTTTCGGCTTTGCATTTTTTGGCACAAAGCCAAGCCTCTTGCTCACAGTTTCAACGTGAATATCAACAGGAATTGTCGGCTTGCCAAAGCCATAGACCAAAACAACAGAAGCTGTCTTGTCTCCGACGCCAGGAAGCTTGACCAATTCCTCCAAAGTATTTGGAACTTTGCCATTGTATTTTGTCAGCAGAATTTTGCAGAGTTTTTTCAGAGTTTTAGTTTTTTGGTTGTAGAAGCCAGCCGGCTTTATTAGCTTTTTAATTTTGTTGTCTGACAAGTTCAGCAAATCTTTGCAATTGTTTACTTTAGCAAACAGCTGCCTGCTAGCTAGCTCTGTATTTTCCTCCCGCGTCCGCTGGGATAAAATTGTTTTGACAAGAACTTGAAATATATTTAACCTGTTGATAAAATGGCTTGCAACTTCTTTGCCATATTTCTTTTTTAGAAAAGAAATCAGCTTTTGTATTTTCATGCCGTAAACCATTTCTTCTCGAGTTTAAGGATATTTTTTCTCAAGCCAGTTAGTTTATCTCCGTAGAGATAAATGTAGTATCTTATACTCCATAATATTTCTAATAAATCTTTATTGGAATAATGCCAATCTATTCGCTCTTCAAAATTATCTTTCTCCTTTCTAAATTTCCTATATTCAGATAGCATTAGCTTTCTTTGTCTTTTATTTGGAGCCAATTTTGAGTGGTCTGCTACCCAAAATAGCTGTGCAAAATCCATAGCCGGATCTTCTATATCAGAACACTCCCAGTCAACTAGTTTTAGACCTTGTTTTGACTTAATTATGTTGAGCTGTTTAAAGTCTCCATGGCAGATAGCAGGCTCGAAATCATTTGGTTTTGATTTTATTGCTTTATCAAAGATTTTGACCAACTTTTTAGCAGCAGTCTTATCTTTTAACTTACTAATCCATGCTGTGCAATCTACCAGCGATAGCGGTACTTTTGGCTGAGTAGTTTTCAACATCTTTCTAATATTTTGTGAGATGTTTTTAGAGTGAACTTCTACCAGTAACCTTGCTATTTCGAGTGATTCTTTATCTGTACATTTTTTCTTAAGAGTTCCTCCATCTACGAATTCCATCAGTATCGCAGGATGGCCAAAATATTTTGTATCAAATGAAATAACTTTAGGCGTTATGTTTTTGAAAATCTTAAGAAAATTATATTCGCGTATGGCGATCTTTTTCTCATCCTGAATATCGTCTGTAATTATCTTTAAGAGATAGTCACCTTTATTTGTGCTAACTTTATACGTATCGAAGTTAGACCAAGCTTCAGTCATCTTTTTTATCTTTATGTTTCTGTGATTGAGCTTTTCAAAATAATTAATTATCCTTTTTCTTATGATGTGAACCATTTTTTCTGTTCTTGCGGAACTTCAAACCAGCCAAGCTTCAGTCCGAAATCAATGTATGCCCAGGCAATCACAGTTGCCTCAAAGGCCTCAAGATATTTTTTCTTTCCAAAGAAATATTTGCCGTCTTCAAAATATGTTTTTGCAAATGCAAAATACTCTTTGCCGTCTTTGACTTTTATTTTTTCAAAGACTGCCTGCATTCTGCTGATTTCTTTTTCTGCGTTTTGTTTCAGTGATATTTTCATTTCATTATCCTCTTTGTAATTTCAATTGCTTTTGGCAAAAATTCTTCAAAGTCTTTGTTTTTTCGCCAGAGCATAGTTAATTTTTCCATTAGCTTTTGGACTGCTGAATAGCTCTTTTCTTTAAATGGCAACAAGTCTGAAAATTCTTCATTTAATAAAAATACTAAAGCTTCTACTAAATACCATCTCTGTTTTTTTGAAAGCTCTGATAATTCTTTTCGATACATATTTTTAATTTGTATGTGTAATATCTCATGCGCACATATGTTTATGATTGATACTGTAGGAGTTAAGTAGCTAAACATGAATGTCATGTGCTTGTCGCTGTAAGGACAGCTTTGGATAAGAGTCAGATATGCAGTGAATTTATTAGCACATATTTTTCTTTTCGTTAGCTTCTCCAATCTTTTGAAAAACTTTGGTTCAACTGTCCTCCAAGCCTGCCCAGCTTGCTTGATGGCTAAATTTAAAAAAATCCGTTTATTTCTATAAATATCTTCAAGGTATTTTTTAATTATTTTTTTGGATTGAACTTTATTTTTCCCTTTAATTAACTCTTGCAGGCGTTGGGGCAAATAATCTTTTTGTGTTTTTCCAGTAAGATTTCTGCCAAAAGGTACATCTGTATGGTTCTTCAAATCTTCTTCAAAGTTGAGTTTGAAAATAACTCTTGCCATTATCTTTAAAAAGCAATTTTTGGTTTTAAAGGTTGCCGACCAAAAGGCTTAAATATATTAGTTATATAAGTTTATATAACTGAAATGACAACACAAAAACAAGTGCAGGTGCTGCATTACCCGCAGTTAGATACTGTGCTAATGGTAGAGGAAACTATTCAGAAGTTAGACTATTATCCAACAAAAATGCAGCTCTGGAAAGCTTTGCCGAGAAGGGTAATGTATCAAACATTTTGTCTGATAATTAATTACTTGGAAAAAAGTGGAAAGATAGTAATCAAAGATAGAGAAATAATCTGGATTTGGAATCCAAAACTAGTTAAAGATTTAATTAAAAAAAAGCATTTATTCTGGAAGCCAAATGAAATCTAAAGTTATTTTTGCTGATGAAAAAGTCAAACAAGCTTTCGAAAAATTAAAAGACTCCAATACTGAAGATATAAATTTGTATAACTGGCTGAATAGGGCATTTAAAGATATAGAAGAAAATTCTTTTTGCGGCCTGCACATCTCTAAAAAATTAATCCCTAAAGAATACAGTCAAAAATATGGGATTAATAATCTATGGAAATACAATTTACCAAATGCTTGGAGGCTTTTATATTCCATCGGCAAAGATGAATTAATTATAGTTGCTATTGTTCTTGAATGGCTTTCGCATAAAGATTATGAGCGGAGATTCAAGTATGGATGACTATGATTTGGAAATCGACAGAATAGTGAAAGAAATAAAAGCAGCCAGAGCAAAGAAGGTCTGCCTGCAGCTGCCAGACGGCCTGGAGCCGAAGGCAACTGAAATTGTTGATGAGCTAAAGGCAAAGTGCAAAGGAGTGGAATTCTACATTTGGGCAGGCAGCAACTTTGGAGCCTGTGATGTTCCAATTCATCTGGAGAAATTTGGTTTTGATTTGTTAATCAACTTTGGCCATGCGGTCTTTAAGAAGTAGATTTTTGTTGCAATATTGTAAGTAGTTAATTTTATAAGCTTCTAAGCCTTACTTAACCTTGAGGTCAAAATGGCCATAGAAACAACAACATTAGGAATTGCACTTGGTCTAATGCTAGCATTAGTGCTAATGCGATACAGCGGTTTCCTGGACCATGTCAAGAAAGCAATGGCATTTGTTGCAGCAGGTGTGCTTTTTTACATAATAGAAATCGCGTGGACTGCAGGCACTTTTGCTGGAAAGATAGCATCAGATGCTGCTGTTTGGCTCACATTCATCTGGGAGCTCGTAGCTTTCATCTTAATAATAATTGGAGCATTGTGGGCAGCAGCTGAACTTGTGACCAAAGTAAAATAGAATTTTTTTTAAGACTTTTCTTTTTTTCTTTTTAAATTTTAATAATTCCAAAGTAGTCAAAAAATTTGGGAAAGACTTATAAAGAAAATTTTTCTTTAACGTATTACGACTATTTAAGGTGAAAAAATGGCAATATGGGACGGAACCTTAGGAATTGGCGTCGGTATTTTAATCGGGTTAGCTCTATTAAAGTACAGTGGCTACGTAGAGATGCTGAAGAAAGAGCTCGGATATGTCGGCTCTGGCGCAGTATTCTTACTACTGGCATCAGTATTGGAAGTAGTTGCGGTAGCTATACCAGCAATTGCAACTGCCGTGACTTGGATTAACATAATCTTCATGGTAATCGCATTTATACTGGTGTTAATCGGCGCTATAGGAATGGCGATGACAATATTTTCGAAGCTGAAGTAAAGACGCAAACGCCTTTTTCTTTTTATTTTTTAATTTTTAAATTCTAAAATTAATCTGAAGGAAATGTTTTTAATATGCTAATATACTAATAATATATATGAACAGGCCACTAAAAGTTGCACTAATTATATTTATAGCAATTTTTTCTATATCTGTTCTTTCTGCATCTATTGCCTATTCGCAGACTAAAATCACAGGAGCTGCAATAGACATCAATAATCTTGTAGGTTATTGGAAATTTGATGAGACCAGCGGGCAATATACATACGATTCTTCTGGCAATGGACATACTGGAACGGTTATTGGCCCACCGAAGTGGGAAACAGGCAAATGCAGCAAAGCCTTGAACTTTAACGGAAATTATTATGTTGATTTAGGTCTTCCTTCTGCATTAGGACTTACAGGCAGTTCAATGACAATAGAAGCTTGGGTTAAAAGCAAGGAAGGAGGGACCATAATTAGTTCATATGATTCGGATAATACACAAGGATTTTTACTTGTCATGCAATCAGATGGAAAAATTAGATTTCAAGTTTATGGAGGATTTTATACTGATTCAATAATAACTTCGCAGTCATTTGATAATAATATGTTCCATCATATAATTGCAATTTTCTCCAGCGGCGGCAGGGTTTTACTTTATATAGACGGGCAACCAGCCCAGAACCCGACTCAAGGTGGCAGTGCAATTGACAAGATAACTTTGCCAAATCTCCCAGTTGAGATTGGACGCGCTGAGGGTTCTGATTATGGCTACTTCAACGGCGTAATAGATGAAGTAATAATCTGGAAAACTGCTCTTACAACATCGGATATAAATACAAGATATAGTGATGCAAGCAATTGCATACCTCTCCTAAATCCTCCTCCTTCAAAAGTAGCTGAATACAAATTTGATGACATTACAAATCCTGGAAAAGATTCTGCTGACGCAAATCCTGTAGCAATATTTGGTGGTACAGACCAGACAGCGAATGATAGATGCGGAGGAGATGCTTTATCTTTTGACGGCTCTACTGGTTATGCAAAATCACAAAACAGTTTGACAATAAGCAGAGTAAATGGATTTTCTTTTTCTGCCTGGGTTTTTGCCCGTTCCTGGGAAAGCAGTGTTGGACTGGTTGAAGTAAGTGATGGAAACTATGTCAGAGTAGGGCTTGAAAGCCAAGGAGTTCCAAATACTTTAAGCATGTGGTATCAAACTTCTGCTGATAAATATATAAGCTGGAAGACAACAAGGCCACCTTTTAACGAATGGGTTTATGTTGTTGGAACAATTAACGGAACAGCAAGTGGGAATGGAGCAATCTATTATAATGGAGTAAGCCAGCCAGTGATATTCTCAACAGCAGGAACATCAGCAACATCAACCACTAAGCCTTTGTATATTGGGGCGATAGATGCTGTTCCAGAATATACTTTTAATGGAATAATTGATGATGTAATAATTTGGAGCGGAGCTCTAACCGAAGCACAGATACAAGAAGAATATGCTGCCTGCATTGCTCCTGCTGGTCCGACAAAAGTAGCTGAATATACATTTGATGATGGCACAGCAATTGATTCTTCTAGTTATGAAAATGATGGAACAATAGTCGGCGCAACTACAACAACTGGAGTATGTAGTAATGCTTTGAGCTTTAATGTAAATAATTGGGTGGAATTTCCCAATGATGCAAGCCTAAATTTTGGAACAGGCGATTTCACAATAGAAATGTGGATAAAACCGCATGACCTTGGCTCATACCCAGTTTATACACCAGTTATAGAAAAAAGAGAAAATTATGCATATGGATATTTGTTTGGTCTTTATTACATAAGTCAATATGATGGAACTGATGCTTATTTTCATATCACAGACCAAGCAGGTAATGTTGCAGAGATCCTTAAAGGAGCTGTAGCAGTTGATAACTGGAATTATCTAGTTGCCGAAAGAAGAGGAAATCAAATAAGACTATACCGTAATGGAGTTCTCCAAGGAACAGCAGATGCTTCTGCTGTCGGCAATATAGCCCCAAGTGCTTCGTTGATTATTGGAAATAATTATG
>CAYGVN010000010.1:0-16961 GCA_964353445.1 Candidatus Woesearchaeota archaeon | reverse complement strand
GTATGTTTCAACACTTGCTCCAAAAGCAAGATATGTTGCTGGAAGAGGATCCACTGCAGCAGGCCTTACTGCAACTGTCGTAAAGGATGAATTCATGCACGGATGGGCGCTTGAGGCTGGTGTGCTTGTACTCTGCAACAAAGGTCTCGCGGCTCTTGATGAGATGGATAAAATGAGTGTGGAAGACACATCTGCAATGCATGAGGCGCTTGAACAGCAGTCTGTGACAATTGCAAAAGCAAATGTTCATGCTACACTGCGCGCCGAGACATCTGTATTGGCTGCTGCCAACCCTAAATTCGGCAGATTCGATCCTTACACGCCAATTGCATCGCAATTGGACTTGCCGCCAACTTTGTTAAATCGTTTTGATTTGATTTTTACAATCAGAGATCTTCCAAATAAAGAGCGAGATGAAAAAATAGCTCAGCATATTCTCGAGCTTGCCAAGGACCCTTCTTCTAAAAAATCAGAAATTGATATAGCTCTTCTAAGAAAATATATTGCTTATGCAAAGCAGAATTGCTTTCCAAAATTAACTCTCGGTGCAATGGAAGAAATCAAGGACTTTTATGTTTCTCTGCGTTCAAGCGCAATAAAAGATGAGACAGAAGTAAAATCTATACCTATTTCTGCCAGACAGCTTGAAGCTCTTGTAAGAATGGCAGAAGCATCTGCGAAAGTAAGGCTGACAGATAAAGTTACAAAAAAAGATGCTCAGAAAGCTATTGCACTGCTTCGCTCAAGCATGCAGGAAGTTGCATATGATGCTGAAACCGGCAAATTTGATATCGACAGAATTACAACTGGTATAACTGCAACGCAGAGAAGCCAAATTTCCATTCTAAGAAGGCTTATAGACATGCTTGCCGACAAAGTCGGCAAGAGCATACCAATTGCTGATATTTTAAACGAAGCTGAGGCAGAGGGGATTGATAGATCAAAAGCAGAAGAAATACTTGACAGCCTCAAAAAGAAAGGAGATATCTTCGAGCCAAAACCAGGCTTGATTCAAAAGGTAGGATAAAATGGCTGTAGAAATGGTGCGAATAAAAAAAGAATATTTGCTTGATACAAACAGCCGATTGATAGACGAAGCAGTTTTATCTGAATTGGAAAAAGAGATTGAAAATGCAACCAAATTACTGGTGAAGAGAGACGGAAATAGAATCGCTGTTGATATATCAGACAAAGATTCTGTCAGCTTATCAATATTAGTAGAAAAGAAATCTCCAACTCCATATATTGAAGTTATTGCAAGCAGCAATACATACGAACCTGTTTACGAGAATACAAAAAATGTTTTTAATGCTGCTGATAAATTTTTCAAGGGATTGGGATTAAAAGAAAAGATATTTTGAGGTAAAAAATGTTAACAAAACTAAAGTCGCCAAAAAGACAGGTAGCGCACAAGTCATGGATTTGTGATTTGCTGAATGGAAAATTCGTTAAAGGGGAAGGCTGGAATCCGAGCTATGTGGAGCTTAGTGATAGAAAAGTTTCAAGAATTAATCTGACTGCTACAGTTGTTTCTAAATTTACATCTGAAGACGGCAACTACGGCGCGATAACTTTAGATGACGGAACAGAAACCATCAGGAGCAAGGCATTCGGGCCTGATACTGCAAAATTTGTGCCTGTTAAAGTAGGTGCAATTATAAGATTTGTCGGGAAGGTAAAAGAATACAACGAAGAAGTATATTTATCCCCTGAAATTGTAAGGCAGCTTGAAGACCCTAACTGGATTATTGTGCACAAGCTTGAGCTGAAGACCCCTGTTTCAGGCGCTCCGGCGCCTGAAGCGATGAAGCCAAGCATATCTGAAAATGTTGCCGAGGAAGTTATCAAGGACCAGGACCAGAATGTGCAGATAAATATGCTAGACATCATCAAGGGGCTCGATGCCGGCGAGGGTGCAGAAATAGAAAAGGTTATTCAATCATCAAAACTGGAGCAGGAAGAAGCTAAAAATATAATTATCGGCCTGCTGAAGTCGGGTGATGTTTACGAGCCGAGAAAAGGCAAGCTGAAAGTTCTGGTCTAAATATTTTTAAACTTTTAATTTGATCTTTATTCATGGCCTTGTTAGTTGGCACAGCTGGTGTTCCTATTTCCGCCAGAGAGCGGAGTTCTATCAGCGGCATCAATAGAATTGCAGAGCTCGGCCTTAATTGTATGGAGCTCGAATTTGTGCGCGGAGTGCGCATGTCTCCTGAGATGGCGCGGGAAGTAGGAAAAGCTGCAAAAGAAAATAAAATCTGCCTGACTGTTCACGGACCATATTATATCAACTTAAATTCAGCTGAGAAGAAAAAGATAGAAGCCAGCAAAAAAAGGATTATTGATTCTGCAAGAATTGGAAATCTGGCTGGAGCGCAGTCAGTTACTTTTCATCCAGCATATTACGGAGGGAAAAAGCCTGAAGAAGTTTATCAAATAGTAAAAAGAAATCTGAAGGAAGTCTTGGACAAATTGAAAAAAGAAAAAAATTCTATCAGAATTTCTCCTGAGCTTACAGGCAAGGCAAGTGCTTTTGGAAATCTGGAAGAGCTTGTCCGCCTTGCAAAAGAACTGCATATTGGAATCTGCATTGACTGGGCTCATTTGCACGCCCGCACAGGCGGAAAATATAATTCATTTGAGGACTGGGACAGAGTTCTGAAATTTGTAAAAAAAGAAATTGGCCTGGATAATCTGCACATGCATATCTCAGGCATTAATTACAGCGAAAAAGGCGAAAAAAATCATCTTAATTTAAAAAATTCTGATTTAAAATATAAAGAACTGTGCAAAGCTTTGGCGAAAAACAAAGTCAACGGCTGGATAATTTCTGAAAGTCCGAACTTAGAGGGCGACGCATTATTAATTAAAAAGGAGCTGGCTTGAAAAATTTTGCAATAACATACATCTCAGCTGAGCTTTTTAGAGAAGAAGCTGGCTTGAAAGTTTTGACACCCCTGAAGTTTTTCTTTGCGTCCTGCAAAAAAGTTTGAAAATCAGGGCCTTGAAATGCCTTGCATACAAAATTTCCCTCTGGCTTAAGGAGTTTTCTTGCAATCACCAGAGCTGATTTGTTGAGCTCCATCGCCAGGCCAATGTCTTTTGTCCTGATTCCTGAAAATTCAGGCGCTGCATCTGACATCACCAAATCTACGCTTCCAGGCAAAATCTCTTTGATTTTTTTAATTGTATCTGGTTTTGTCAAATCAGCTTTCAGAAATTCAAAAGGGCCTTCTAAATGCTCCATCAGTAAAATATCAACAGCAAGAACAAAACCTTTTTGGCCGACAAACTGCAGGGCAACCTGCGACCAACTGCCAGGCGCAGCTCCCAAGTCAACTACAACAGAATCTCTTTTAATCAGATGAAATTTCTTGTTTATTTCAAGAAGCTTGTAGGCAGAGCGGGCGCGGTATTTTTCCTCTTTTGCCTGCTGGTAGAAATGCTCTGCTTTTCGCTTAAGATGCCAGGCTTTCATATATTAAATCTAGAATTGATTATCTTAATTAATCCTTCTGTAACGTCTTCTTCTGGACGATTGGCATTTATTATCTCCCAGCCAATCTCCTTTGCCAATTTCAAGTGCGCTTGCCGACTTTTATTTGTTAATATTTCATCATTTTCGTGCATATGATTTTTTTCTACGCCTTGTAAAAATCTTTCACCATCAAATAAAAAACTAAATCTTCTTCTAATAAAAGTTTATTTATGTATTTCATAAATGTCTCGTCGACTCCTGCTGCAATGCCCCATGCTATGCCTGTGCCTTTATAATCTTCAGAAATAATATTTATTCCTTTGTTTAATTTGTCTATTAAAATTGGTTCATATTGTTTCCTATTTAAAACTTGCAAAATTTGAAATTCTCTAGACGAAAGATTGTAAGGGTTTCCTTTTCTTAGATAATCATTTAATAATTTACCAGACGGCTCTAAATCGTAAACAGCATATTTCACATATTCTGCTTTTAATTCTTTATCTTTAAAATAATTTACAAGTTTTTTTGCTTGTGTAGTTTTTCCGAGATTATTAATTCCATATAAAGCAATAAATTTACCTTTAGTCATCGCGAAAAAGTTAATAAGCTTAGAATTAAAATAATTTGTATGCCACTGAATATGTTTTTCAAGCCGCGCTCTGCAGCAATAATCGGAGCGTCTAGGCACAAAGAAAAAATTGGCTATCAGATTTTTTGGAATTTTATTAAAGGAGGATTTAAAGGAAAGGTTTATCCTATCAATCCAAAAGCAAAAAAAATTCTGGGGCTAAAATGCTATTCTTCTGTTTTGGATGTTCCAGACAGCATCGATTTGGCTGTGATTGCAGTTCCTGCACCTGTTGTTCCTTTTGTTTTGAAAGAGTGCGATGAAAAAGGCGTCAGAGGAGCAGTAATAATTTCAGGCGGTTTTGCAGAGACCGGGCTGGAAGGCAGAAAGCGGGAAGAAGCTTGCAAAAAAATAATTGAAAAAAGCAAGATAAGAGTAGTCGGCCCGAACTGCATAGGAGTATACGACTCGCAAAGCAACGTTGATACTTTATTTTTATCAGCAGACAGATTAACCCGGCCGGTGATAGGTCCTATTGCATTTATTTCCCAGTCAGGAGCAGTCGGCTCAACTGTTTTGGACTGGCTGTCTGAGGAAGGAATTGGAATTTCAAAATTTGTTTCTTACGGAAATGCAATTGATATTGACGAATCAGATTTATTGGAGTATCTCGTGAAAGATGGGCAGACAAAAGTTATCACAGCATATCTGGAAGGCGTCAAAGATGGCAGAAAATTTCTGCAGACTGCTAAAAAAGTTTCAAAGATAAAGCCTATTATTATTCTGAAAGCTGGCAAAACAAAAAAAGGCACAGAAGCTGTCAGCTCTCATACAGGCGCACTGGCAGGAGCTGCTGAAGTTTATTCTGGATCTTTTAAACAAGCTGGCGTCCTCGAAGCTAATTCTTGGGAGACGCTGTTCGACTTGGCAAAGGCTTTTGCCAGCCAGCCAATACCAAAAGGAAAAAGAACTGCAATTATTACAAACGGCGGGGGATTTGGCGTGCTTGCAACAGATGAAGCTGAGAAGCAGGGCCTTGAGCTACCGGCAACATCGCCAAGGCTACAGAAGATTTTCAGAGCAAATTTTCCAAGCCACGCAATTTTGCATAATCCAATTGACTTGACTGGGGATGCGACAGCTGACAGATTCAAAATTGCTGTTGAAGAATGCCTGAAGTCAAATGAATTTGATGCTTTAATTGTTATTTTATTATTCCAAATTGCACTGCTTGAGAAAAAAGTTATAGATATAATTGCAGGCCTGAATAAAAAATACAAAAAGCCAATTCTTTGCTGTTCATCTGGCGGAAAATTTACCCAGGGCTTGGTCAAAGAACTGGAAGAAAAAGGACTGCCGGTTTATCCTACGCCGGAGAGAGCTGTTGATGCGCTTGCTGGCATGCTTAAATATAGAACTATCTAATTATTCTGACATCAACTGCAAAGCCCTGCTTGCCATTTATTATAAATGGATTCATGTCAAGCTCTTTGATATTCTCTTTCATAGCAAGCTGGCTTGTCTTGACTAAAACATCTTCGAGAAGCTTGAAATTTATCGGCTTCTGGCCCCGCACGCCTTTCAGAATTTCATATGATTTCAGCTCTTTAATCATTTTACGTGCATCGCTCTGTGTAATCGGGCAAACTCTAAAAGAAACATCCTTGAAAATCTCGACCATAATTCCGCCGAGCCCGAACATAATTACCTGGCCGAATGTCGGGTCTGCCTTGATTCCGATTATTGTCATCTGGCCTTCGATAAATTTTTGAACCAGCACATATCCTTCGAGTTTCTGCAGGGCTTTGAATGCAATTTTTGCCTCGTCTTTTGTTTTGCATATTTTGACTGCACCTGCTTCTGTTTTGTGAATAATTTTTTGAGAAATTGCCTTCAGGACAACAGGGAGATTAAATTTCCTTATGACAGAGTCAAGCTCCTGCTGGTTTTTGACAATTGAATAAGGTGCAACTGGAAGTTTGTATTTCTCCAGCAGTTCATAGCCTTCAGCGCCTAATAATGTAACCATGTATACATATTAGAACTGTTTATTTATAAGGTTAATTTGTATACTGTAGTAAACAAATTCGAAAGCTTTAAAAATCAAATTGAACAGTTTTGAATAATGGTAAAATTCGAATTGCGCGACAATGAAGAGTTGCTCTTCAAAGAGAATTATGTTAATTATCACAAAGTTTTGTATAAAGTAGGCACCGCCTATCTGACTTCCGAAAGATTTGTTTTTTGTGTGCCCTCTTTCTCTAGCTTTCTTTTATTGGGCCCAATATTTCATATCTTTTTACCTAATCACAAAAAAATATATTTTGAATTTCCACTAAAAAATTTAACGTCCTTTGAAGAGGAAAAGACTTTTTCTCGAAGCTATTTAACCTTGAAGCTTAAAAATGGTGCAGCCTATAAAATACTATTTCCTTCGCACGATAAATGGTTAAATATTTTTAAGAAAATACTCAAAAAATAACATGGAAAGCGGACTAATTATTGTGCTGTCGCTGACAAGCCTAGCTGCAATAGCCTGGATTTTCCAATTTTTCTTTAGAAAGCTGAAAGATGAAAAAGATAATTCTTAAAACTCCGTTTGAGCTCGGCATTGTTGAAAGAGAAAGAATAGGAACAGCTGAAGCTCCAGATGTAATCGAGAGAGAACTTAGTGGTATACAAGATGTTGTATGGCAAAGTGTTGATGTCAGGCCGAATTTTGACGAGACAATGCAGAATATTGAAAAATCTGCATCTGTCAAGGATTTTGTTATTGGAATCGGCGGGGACCATTCTATTTCTTTCGGATTAATAAAAGCTTTTTCAAAGAAATTCAAGGAAAGAGCGCTAGTTTACTTTGATGCTCATTTAGACTGCCAGGACGACTGGCTTCCTCCCAGCCACGAAGATATTCTCAGGGCTGTTGTGGAGCAGGGATTTGTCAAGCCGGAGAATATTTTAATTATAGGAGCCAGAACTTGGACACAAAGAGAGCTGGATTTTGTAAAGGAGAAAAGAATCAAAATTGGAAAGCTGGAGGATGTTTCAGATTTCATTAAAGACAAGAAAAATCTCTATATTTCAATTGACATCGATGTTGTTGACCCTGCTTTTGCGCCTGGAACTGGCTGGCCGGAGAAAGATGGGATAAGTGAAAATCAGCTCTTAGAAGCTCTAAAAATTCTTTCAGGCAGCGGAAAAGTAAGAGGCTTGGATGTTGTAGAGGTTTGCCCTCGGAAAGATGTCAAAAACAAGACCATCAAACTCGCTGCGAAGGCTTTAAGAGTATTTCTTTCAGAGTCCTAAGAAAAGATATTTAAAGATATCTGTAGTCTATAACATATAAAATGACAACTTTGGGTGTATTGAGCAAGACAAAAGGGTCTAGAATATTTCTGCGAGAGAAGCCAATAGAATTGCTGTTGTGCTTGACAAGAGGGGACCTCAAGGAAAAATATCCTTCTATGCTCGCTAAAGATTCTAGGTGCACATACTCGCATACAGTACATCTATTACAGCGAATGGAAAAAGTAGATTTAGTTAACTTTGAAAAAAAGGGACGATTAAAATTAGTCTCGTTGACCAAAAAGGGTCGAGAAATAGCAGATTCATTTGATTCCTTGGCAAAAGCCATGAGTCAATAGGAGGTATCAAAATGGTCGAAGAAAAAACTGGAAAGATTGAAGGATACTGTGTCAAATGCAAGGCAAAAAGGGAAATGGCCGACGCTAAAGAAACCACAATCAAGGGAAAAGGTGGCAAAACAAGAAAGGCTATGAAAGGAAAATGCCCTAAATGCGGCACAACAATGTTTAGAATAATGCCTGGATAAACAAATTAAATTCAATAAATATCTTTTTATTTTGATTTTTTTCTTTTTTTAATTCACAATTCTTTTATTCTCTAATAATCTTGAATTTTACATGAAGGGCCACACGCATATGCTGTTTGCAATGCTTATTGGAGGAATTTATTTCAATTATTTTGGAGGCGGAAGCATTCTGCTAAAACTTGGGTTTGCTGGCTGCCTGATTTTAGGCGCACTCCTGCCAGATATTGATGAAGTCAATTCCACAATCTCCCATAAAGCGCCGACTATATCAAAATTTGTGCAGGGCCTTACTAACCACCGGGGGATTATGCATTCTATCTGGGCGCCGATTGCTTTGTTCCTTATTCTCACATTTTTATTAGGCAGAATAATATCAATACCAAGTCTGCTTGTAATGGGACTAGTTGTCGGCTATTCTTCCCATCTGCTTTCAGACTGCCTGACAGTGCAAGGAATAAAGCCATTCCACCCTCTGCACAAGTTCCAAATCAGAGGCTTCATAAGAACAGGCGGATTGTTGGAATTAATTTTAGTCGGCCTGATAATTGTGTATTTTATAGTAAAGTAAATTTTATATTTTCATTCTTTTGTAGTTGCTTATGCAAGAGCTAACTGAAGATCATGAATTATTTCTAAAATTATTAAAGGAAGGAGAACTATTTTTCGGGCAAATAAGAAGAGGCCTTGAAGGCAAGTTGCAGAAATATACAGCAGAAAAGCTGGCTCTTAAACTAAGAGATGATGGTTATATCAGTTTCAATAAATGGTTTCGTGCAAAAGATATAAAAGAAAATGATCCGTTGTTTTTCGAAGCTATTTACTGCGAATTAACGGGCAAATACAAATCTACTGCTTAGCTCTTTCGTCTATCCGCTGCAAAAGTGTTATGATTGTTGCTAGAATTGTACCGCCCATTGTCCAGCTTAGAAGTGTTTGCTCCAATATTGGCCAGCCGAATCTGTGGTACATAAGCCAGGAAGCTGCTACGCCTATAATAATTGGAATTGAAAGCGCTTTTTTCAGATTGTGCTTGATGTGATGAATTTTTCTCTGATTTTCAAAATATTTTTTTCTTTCAGAGTTATGTGCTTCGTGCGCTCTTTCTGCTAATTCGTAAGGCTTTATTTTCGCTAACATTTCGAAAATCTCCGATTTTCGGAACACGCGAATCTTCGGATTCGCTTTGTTTTGTTCAGTGCTTTTTCTTACACTCTTTTATTTATATTACTTTTTTTTCACTGCACAATGCATCGCTCAGAATTCGTCTAATTTCTTCGCGTATTCTTTGACTCTGTCTATAGAAGGATTGACTAAAAATTGTATTATATAATCATTAATAATGGGGTGCAGAGAGCCGAATTCAGTTATTCTGTAGTTATCTGCCTGCTTTTCAACTAGTTTGAGCTCTCTTAGCCTGCGAAGTTGTCTTCGCACGTTCGGCGCAGATTTGCCTTTTTCAGGCAGTTTTTCAATTAACTGCGGAATAGAAATTAGAACTTTCTCCTTGCGCGCCTGCAGTAAATGCAGAAAAATATCCACAATAATATCTCTTGACTCTCCTGGCTGCAGAAGGCCGACTGAGAGGAGAAATTTTTTTGTCAGTTCTCTTTTGTCGTCTGTAGAAGGAGACTCATATTTTCTTAAAGTTACTTCTTGAAGTGGAACATCTTTTGAGGCCAGTTTAGACATAGTTTTATTTTACGGCTGCTTCTATAAAAATCTAGCGCCTTTCCAAATATTTTTAAATTGAATACTATTCTCACTCTTTATGTTAAACTATATTCTAGCATTGGCCCTAGCAGTCACCTACTTTTTGTTGAAGTATATTATAATTGTTCTAGTGGTTGTCTTTTTCTGGTTTTATTTCAACAGAGACCCAAAAAGAATTCTTCCAGAAGGAGATGTTATTGTTGCGCCAGCTGATGGAAGGATAATTAGCATAAGCTCTGATAAAAAATATAATATTATTACAATTTTTATGAATATATCAAATGTGCACGTGCAGAGAGTTCCTTACAATGGCAGAATTATAAATATCAAGAAAAAAAGTGGTAGTTTTTCTCCAGCTTTTTTGACAAGCGCTTCAAAAAATAATCAAGTTGTAACTAAAATTAAATCAGATGTTGGAATAATTATTGTCAAACAAATTTCAGGAATTTTTGTAAGAAGAATCAAAAATTACCTTGAACAAGGTGATTTAGTTAAAACAGGAGATAAATTAGGAAAAATAATGCTCGGCTCAAGAGTGGAGCTTTGGCTTCCGAAGAAAGTGGAAATAGAAGTTGAAGAAGGCCAAAAAGTATATGCGAGCTTGACAATTATTTCTAGACTTTAGGCAGTCTGATAGAAGATATCATCAGCGAGCAGACTATCAATATTATAATTACAACAACTATTTCTGGCATATTAAAAAACCACAAAGCTGGAAAAATTATTCCGTTGAAAGTTATAGGCAGGCCGATTGATTCTTTTGTATCTGTCACCAAAAAGCGAGCTAATCTTACCAAGCCGCACATCATCAGCAAAAATGCAGATGCATATATGATTAATCCGAAAGTTGAAAAATCAGGCTTCAGCCAGACTGTAATGAAAAGCGCAGGGGCAACTCCGAAGGAAACTGTATCTGCTATGTCAATTGCTTTGCCGTATTCTGTAGGCCCGACCCTTCTTGCGACCTTGCCGTCGATGACATCCATAAAAACTGCGCACACCATAAAAACAGCTGCATATTCAAGATTAATATGAACCATTGAAAGTATAGCGAGAAATCCGAATCCAGCATTTGCGAGAGAGATAAGATCCTTCGGCTTGAAGAAATTTTTTATTTTATACTCCTTTGAAAATCTGGCCATTTTTGATATTTTTAAATTAGCTGAATTTAAATACCTTTTTGGCTTCAAATAAATCATGCTGGAAAAGTATCAAAGCCTAAGGAAGAAAATAATTGCTCCATTTGTATTTAAAATAAATCCAAATTATATCAGTTTTTTAGCTCTTGTATTTGCTGGAGTTGCCGGCTGGCTATTCTGGCAAGGCAGATTATTCTTTGCTGCGATTGCTGTGCTATTGAATGGCTTTTTTGATATTCTGGACGGAGAAATTGCAAAGAAATACGGCGAATCTAAATTCGGCGATTTTTTGGACCACACTTTTGATAGGCTCGCTGATGCTGCAATTTTTATTGGGATTGCATTTAATCCTGCAATCCCTATCTGGCTAGGATTTGGAGCATTAATTGCTGTGCTGCTTGTTTCTTATCTTGGAACTCAAGCGCAGGCTCTAAGTGGAAAGAGATTGTATACTGCAATTTTGTCAAGAGCAGACAGGCTGGTGATTTTAGGTATTGCCGGATTTGCAAGTTATTTTTACCCGAAAATTTTCTACTGGGCTGTCTGGTTCATTTTAATATTCTCTGTGCTGACTTTTTTCCAGAGGTTTTATCTCATCGCGAAAACTATTTCTGTGCCTCGAAAATCTTAAAAAAGGCCTGATGAAAGCGTATTTCAGAATACTTTTAAGAGCGATTGACTTGCCAGAAATTTCTGTTTTTCCCTTTTTAATTGTTGATAGAATATCTAGTACAGTTGAATTACAATCAACAGTTGTGCAGGCATTTCCAATTTCTTCTACAAGATGCGCATCGCTGCCTGCTGTTGCCGGAAAATTAAGTTCACTGCAAACTTTTTTTGCGAGCTTGTTGCCAGACAAAGTTCTGCCGTTGAATGACTCCACTGCATCAAATTTTAAATCGCGGATTAGATCGCCTACACAGAGGTAATGGAGAAGCTTTGCAAATGGGTGAGGAGCTATAGCCAAACCTCCTGCTTCATGGATTTTATCAATTGTCTCTTCTGCGCTCAGGCCTTTTGGAATTAATTGTTCTACACCTAATGCTATAACATGTCCATCTGCACTTGACACCTCTAAGCCTGGAATAAAAATAAGATTTTCTTTTTCTGCAAGCTCTTTTGCAATTTTTATTCCATCTATTGAATTGTGGTCTGTTAGCGCAAAGCCGCTGAGGCCAATTTCTTTTGCTCTTTTGACAATTTCTTCTATCTCTAAAAATCCGTCATAGGAGTGCTTAGAGTGTATATGTAAGTCTAATTTTACCACCATTCTTTCTTTAATTTCAAGGAAAATGCTATAAGGTTTGCGCCTAGGTGCAGAACAGGCGTCAGAACCAGCAGAAACACAATCTGCAAAGTTGTCAGCTCAAGAATCGGCCAGCTAAATATCAGTGCAAAAACCAAAAAACCGAGCTGGTCCAGGCCAGGAGCAGATGCTCCTCTTTTCAAACCAATTCGCCTTTTGATAAAGCTTCCAAAAATATCTCCTGTTAGTGCTCCGAGAGAAAGCAGAAAGCCGAGCAAGAGCGCACCTTGGAGAAATCCCACTAAACTTCCAATAAGTAATCCGAAAAAAAACCCTCCGATTGTCTTTCCCTCTCCAAGCCATTTTGCAGATATAGGCCTGTTGTATTTGCCAAGCAATTTGTAGCCTATCACAGGAAAGGCATTTGCAAAGTATGCCGGCAGGATTGTCCATATAGCAATTAAATATTGTTCGAACATGAGAAAGAAAAAGTTTATATTAATTAAAAAGACTATTGGTTTATGGCTGAAAATTTATCCGGTCAAATAATTGAAAAAATTACAACACTAATAATAACTGCTTTTGGTTTAGTTGCTGCCCTGGCCTGGAACACTGCTATTCAAACAACTTTTCAAAAATTCTACGGCGAATCAGGCAGTCTGATTGGTGTGTATATTTATGCGATTGTTGTAACAGTAATTGCTATTGTACTAACCATCTGGATTAGCAGACTAAAACCAAAATAAATTTTTAAACTGAAATTCTCTGGTATTGCAATCATAGGAAATTGCATCTTGATTTATATCGTAAATGCAAGCACAACGCTGGAGAAAAGGGCTATTCCCATTCCTACGAATTGATGTGTTTTCACTAACTCTTTGTTTATTACAATTCCAAGAAGTACTGCTACTGCAGGATAGCTTTCTGCAATTGCAGTTGCCAGAGAAATTGGAAGACTGACCATTGCAACTGCAAAGAATACCCATGCAAAAGTATCAAAAATGCTTTCTGCTAGTATGATATTCCGTGATTTCTTTGCATCGCTGATTATTCTTGGCAGGCCTTTTTTATACAAAAGATAGATAAAACAAAACATCGCAAAAACAGTCCATGCAGACCAAATTGCCAAAAGCGGCGAAGTTGTTCTGGCTACATGCCCTGTGAAAAGATTAAGAAATCCAAAGCCAAATGCTGTAGCAACTGCCAGCAATACCCCTTTCTCCAAAAAATGGCTGGACTTGAATTTTGTTTTTGAAATTGATATCAGCATTATCCCTGAAAATAAAACAGCTGAAAAGAATATCTGCAAAAGCGTCAATCTTTCTTGGAGCAGAACAAATGCAAAAATCATTGTAATCGGCAATTCTAATTCCAGAATTGGCTCCACAATTGCCAGCTTTCCTTCCTTCAAGGCCTGGAAGTTTATTATGCTGACAATCAATGTTGAGAATCCGAGCAGAAATAATGCCAAACTGATATTCGAGCTTGAAAAAATATTTGGAAGCTCCCTGAACACAAGCGGAAATAAAACAACAGAGCCGATTACGCCGATAAAAAACAAAGCTTCAACATCGCCCAGTCTTCTCGTTGTTTTCTGAATGAAAAAATCTCCAACACCCCAGAAAATCATTGCACAAAATGCCGCCAAAACGCCTATTTCAATCATTTATTTAAATTCATTTGGAGAATTTAAATACTCATCGGAGATTTTTTATGGCTTTTCAATAATCCAAATTTTAATTTTCGGTTTATGGAGATAAATAACCAAGAATTGGTTAGGTATAACCAAAAGACTTATATATATGGTTATTCCTATCCATAAAAGGGTTAGATATAACCATGAAAATTGAAACACATAAGGAAGCCTTTGATGAATATCTTGCGCACATAGAGCAGGCCAGAGCGCTTGCTTATGGCTCTTTAAAGAAAATCAAACCTGATAATTTGCTGAAAAATATTTCTCTGCTTTTTGAACTGAAAGATCTTGTTGAGGAGGTTTGCCATGAAAAGCTCTAAACTTCATGCCCTGGCAGGCGCTTTTGCATCATACCTCTTAGACCAGGCAGGCGAATATATTAAAGGAATTTATTTGTTCGGCTCAGCTGCACGAAGCGAAGCAACAAAAGAATCTGATATAGACATATTCGTAGACACCTCTAAAGACCAATCTGCAATTGCCAAAGCTGTTGACAGCTTTGAGGCTACAACAATAGCCAAAGCTTTCAGGGCTGCTGGAATTAAAAATCCTATCAGAGCTCTTGCCGGCAACTTAAGCTCTGAGCATTTCTCAGATATCAGATTAAGCATAGCTGCAGACGGCATTTTACTTTATGGCAAAGCAATTCCTGCTGAGAAAGGCAGACAGCCGTGCCTGCTGATTTGGTTTTCAGCGCCAAAGCAGCAAAAGAAGAAAGTTGCATTTCTGAGGGAAATATATGGCAGAGCAGAAAAAGGAAAGCTCTATGCAGGCCTGCTGGAAAAGATGGAAGGCTTCAAGGCCGGCTCAGGCACAGCTGTAATTCCCATCCGCCACAAAGCAGATTTTCTAGCCGAGCTGAAGAAAGCAAAAGTAAAATATAGTATTAAGAATGTCTGGGTATAATTAAAAGCACCACAGCAATAAAAAATCTAATTTTTGATCAGAGAATTCGATAATTCCTTGCCATATAGCAGGTATAGAAGATTTTTTATGGCTTTTCTTTGATAGTTTATTTTGTGGTATTTGGGTATGCATTTATAATCACAATGATTGGCAGGGAAATGCCAGTCCGCGAATCTATAGAAAGTAATCTGATGTCTGATGAGAATGATCCCAAAGTTGTTGAATTATGTCCTCTTTTTGGGCGATATGAGTTGATTGCAAAAATAGAGGCAAAAGATTATGATGCTCTCAAAAAGTATGCTGAAGTTGATTTAAGAAAAGTTGGCGAAATTGAGGCTGTGCACTTATTAATATGCAATGATGATAAGCTTACAGGCCTCAAAAGCGATATTTCTACACAGCGAATTAACAAGTTGCATAAATCCTTGGACCAAATTCCCGATGGAAGCTTGATTTTGGTTGAATGTTATAAAGATGGCAGAGAATATTATGAATCTGGGTTCTGTTCGAAAGATAATTATAAGTTTTCAAATTCCATACTTTTATACCGAAGAAGAATAGGCAATGGATTTGATGATTCAAGTCTTATTAATTTAGAAGATGTTTTGAGCATCAAAAAGGTAAGTGAACAGCCAGAAATTAAAGACGTTGAAAAAACATCACAGCGATAAACCCAAAATACAAAATTAGAGGAAGGGTATTTTTCCCGGCATTTAATCTTGCTTCCAGGCATCCAACAGCTTACTCAATACTGCTGCGCTAAACCGCCAGCTAGTTTGGCAAAATGTTGATGTTTTGAAAGGCACACTATAGTAATGTTTTTATGCCTTTTCTAGCTTTGATAAATTTATGACATCATTAACTGAGATTTTTACAGAAAAGGTGAAAAATAAACATGCTGAGAAATATGGCTTTTCTAAAAAAGCTAAATTACTGCAAGATAAAGAGCATATAATAGTACTCGGTTCATTGGAAGATTATAGCCAACCCAATAACTATGTAGAGATTATAATTGGTAAAGAGGAGTCTATGGGTGGGAAAAAAAGAGTAATGTATGTAAGAAAAAATTCTCCAAATCTGGATTCTGACTTAACAGCCGGATTAATAATGGCAAAAGATAAAGATGATTTAATTCGTTCCTTAGTTAAAGATACTAGAACATATACTTCAGAATTGGTCTATACAGAATCCGATTACAAGAAAGGTAAATTCTATAGTGAATTAATTACGTATGTTGGAAAAGAAAGAGTTATTTTAGGTACACCTTTAATAGTTTTTGACGACCTGTAATGTGCCTGTTAAAAACTCTGCTCAATGATTAAAGGTTTTGTTCGCTATAATAATGTTTTTATGTGTTTCGTATTAATAGAAGAATATGCCAAAAAAAATGAGCGAAAAAGAGAAAATAATGACCTTATTAAATTCTGTAATTCCTACCGGTAAAAGTAGTAGACCCCGATATTTTTCTACTCAGGTGGGTCTCAGAAGCCAGGACTCTGAAAGAGTTGCTATGATGGACATAGACATTGCAGATTGGTGCCTGCCAATAAATGCTGAACTCACTTACGTTACACTCGAAGCGCTTCTTGATTCAAAATCACCAAATGTTGCTTTCTCAGGGAAACATGCTAAATTGTATTTGTTAGAAGACAAGCGTGAACTCAATATTGATGTTCTGGAAAAAATACCCTCTGTAAATGCAAACTATGAAATTCCCCTTTTTTATATTCCTGATAAGAATAGATTAATTAATAAAATCAAAAAAGGCATTGAAAAGGAAGAAGAGCATATTACTTTTGTACATACAAGCGGGTTACATGTTAGTGCATACAATAGGCCTGATGGAACATGGCCATTAGATTATAAATCAATAGAATCAGCTAAATTTAATATGAAGTATGCTGCAAGGCTGATAGATAGTTTAAAGCTAGCTGATAGCGAATTGCGCATAAGCATGGGAAAGGATCTTCCTCTAAAAGTAGAATTTAGTGCAGGTTTTAAGTATGGCTGTACATATTGGCTAGCGCCAATAACATAATTAAATAGAAAATAAAATCTGCTCAATGATTAAAGGTTTTGTTCTGAAAAGATATTTATAGTTCTGCAAATACTATACTGGTATGGCCGAAGACGATGTTGAAGCTAATTCTGCTGAACAGGAAATACCTACACAGCAAACTCAGAAATTAGGAGTGATTTCTCGCGGAGTGCCGGCAAAGGAAAGCATTTGGCTGGATGATGTCAGAAAGCGTAGAGAGGAATGGCAGTATCACAAAAAGGTCCGCCTGGAACTGGAGCATTTGGTCCAGATTATATTCCCAAAGCAATACCAGCCGAAATATTATGATGTCGGCCTGAAATTTATGAAGCATTTGCTGGAAAAAGG
>CAYGVN010000009.1:0-17907 GCA_964353445.1 Candidatus Woesearchaeota archaeon | reverse complement strand
AAGTGATTTGCAGGTTTTCAAAACAATATTTTCAGATGAAAAATATCAGCCGGATATGCTGAAAATTTACCCGACTCTTGTAATCAAAGGAACTCCACTGTATGAAATGTGGAAAGCCGGCAAGTACAAGCCGGTTGATGAGAAATATATGGAAAAACTTCTCAAAGAGGTTCTGAGAATTGCGCCGAAGTGGGTCAGAATAATGCGGGTGCAGAGGGATATTCCATGCAAATTCATAGAAGCTGGACCAAAAAAATCAAATCTCAGGGAAATTGTTGAGAAAGAAATTGAAAGCTCAAATGAAATTAGATTCAGGGAAGTTGGAAGGGTTTACAATAGAACGCATAAGAGACCAAAAGACATTGCAATTTGCATTGAAAAATATAAAGCGAGCAATGGAACAGAATATTTTATTTCTGTTGAGGACAAAAAGCAGGACATTTTGCTTGGCTTTGCAAGATTAAGGATTGCAGAGAGGAAAGAAGCTCTGCTGAGGGAACTGCATATATACGGCGCTGAAGCTGAAATCGGCAAAGAAGGAGAAATCCAGCACAAAGGCTGGGGAAAAAAGCTAATGAGTGAGGCCGAGAGACTAGCGGTAGAGAGCGGAAAGAGAGAAATGCTGGTCATCAGTGGTGTTGGCGCCAGAGAATACTATAAAAAGCTCGGCTATCAGCTGAAAAGAAATTATATGCAAAAGAAATTTGACTAATTATTTTTTAGCTTGATATTTTTTATTTTCAAAATATTTTTCAGCAAGTTTTTCCTCAAATTCGCTCCAGTCGCCAATATCCATACCAAAATCAACAGAATCAAAATGTTTCGTTAAGTCTGAATGAACTTTCTTTACCTTGTCTTCTGCCATTTAAATCAAAAGGTAGAAAACCTTTTTAAATGCTATTGAGAAGCAGACAAATAGCCCCATGGTCTAGTGGCAAGGATGTTGGCCTTTGGGTACAGCCCCTTTCTTCGCGAAGAAAGGTGCTCTACGAGACCACCAAAGAAGGCATGCGACTTGCAGTCGCATACAAGGGTTTCGTTGTAAAGGAAAGCCAGCGGCGCCGGTTCGAATTGAACGAAGTTCAATTTTAGACGAACTTTGTTCGGCGTGAATCCGGCTGGGGCTATTTTTTCCAAATAAATAATTTTATTAATTTATGCATCAAATAAAATAGCATGAATCCGTTAACAAAGGCAATTGAAAGGTTATTGAAAGACCCACATTCAGAAGTGAGATGGAAAGAGCCTGTTCAAGGAGTCGAAGCGCTTGTGAAAAATTGCAGCTGTACATCGCAAGCATTATTATCTACTGATTTAGCTACTGATGTAGAAGGACGATTGGATATTGAATTTAAAAAGGATATTAAAAAATCTTATTTTGAATTAAATAAAAACGAGAAGTTTGAAGCATATGACTGTGGTGTTCTTACAAAGAAGGGCTTTGTTCCAGATGGCTATGCAATAATTTCTGTTAAAAAAATTAAGTTTGGTAAGAAAGAATATGAAAATTTGCTCAATTTTTCAGGTAACGTAATGCAGCTTATTATTGAAAAAGGATATAGTCTAAATAAGAGATCTTGTGACCTGCTGGAAGGGTATTATCAAAAGAGTACTGAAAAATAATTTTGGCAACAGCAACGCTTTTTAAGTCCCTTTTTCTTGAGAAGAATCATGGCCAATAAAAGCGAAATTTGGCTTGAATTCAAAAGGCAGCTGGTGCACGCCCTCGGGGTATTGGCAATAATCCCTCTTGTTTTATTTACATATGATAATGCAGTCAAGGCATGCGCGATTTTTGTATTGATTGCTCTTGGTTTTAACTACTGGCATGACAAGCGACAGGAAAGGCACGGATTTTTCAAGGCGCTTCTTTCTGAAATGAAATTCCCGTCAAAAGACTTGCTCAAAAAAGCTGAGCAGGCTGAAGAAGGCTTGCTGAGGTCATTCTTTTACCAGTTTAAAAGGCAGAGGGAAAGGCATCCATTTTTTGCAACATTTTCCTTTTTGCTGGCTGTCCTGCTTTGTCTTATTGTATTCGGCCAGGCAATCGCGATTATTGCCTGCATAACACTCTCTTTCGGCGATGCAATTTCAACTGTGATTGGAAAAAAATACGGAGCACATAAAATATTCTGGGCAAAGCCAAAAAGCGTGGAAGGAAGTTTGGCTTTCTTCATCACATCATTTTCTGCAATTTTAATTTTCTTGTATTACTTTCCGCAATATACAATATATTCTCCTTTTGCAACTGCGCTTGTCGGCGCAGGCGTGGGAGCATTTGTAGAAACTCTGCCTGCAAATGACAATTCAAGTGTGCCTCTTATTACTGGTTTTGCACTTTGGCTGCTCTCTTTGATTTGAGTTTCCCTCGATAGAGATTGATAGCAGAAGTTTTATAAATTTTTAAATAATTATAAAGGTTTATGAAAAGTTATGACACAAGTAACAAAAGATTATACTATGTTGAATACGATGCAGGATATCAAAAAATGTATATCGAAGCGGGTGGTTTAGAAACTGTTTTGAATATAGTTGTGGAGAGAGTAAAATCAGCAGTCCCAGGTAAAAATCGAACTAAAATCCTCGATAGCATTAATAAAATTGAGATATTATCTTATTCTAGTCTGTATAAAGAAAAGAAAAAATAGCTCGTAGTCAGCGATTGGATTTAACAGACTTTTAGCGAAATTTTTTCGCTGGACAATAGAATTATTTCTTCTTCTTAAATATTTTTTTTAGAAAACTCTTTTTCTTCTTAGCTATTATTTTTGGTTTTTGCTTGGCCTTTGGCTTTGGTTTGGGCTTTGGCTGCCCAGCAATTTTTTTCTTTGGCAACGGCTTTTTAATTCTAGGTTTTGCCGGAGGTGCAGGAGGTGCCAGCTTCGGCTTCAAAGCATCTATCTCTTTCTGCAGTTCATTTATCTCAGCCTGAAGCTTCCTGATTATTTTGCCGTCTTTAATTTCAGTCAGCAGCCCTCCGCATACAGGGCAGATATAATTAATGTCAAGCGCGTCCTCATACAGAAACCTTTTCTCACACGGCACGCATTCGAAAACAAACTGCTTCTCTTCTTCTATTTGCTTTCTTTTCTGCTCAAGCAATTTAACTTTAAAATTAATATAATGTTCATGAATTCTCGGCAAGTCCAGAGACCAGTTATAAACATACCACCATTTCTTTTTAGGGTCTTGTTTTTTAACGTAAGCTACAATGCCCTGCCCGTTAAGCCGATAGAGCAGTTTTCTTGTGGCATTTATTTTAGCGCTTAAAAACTTGGCAAGTTTATTCTCAGGCACTGATTTTTGGCGCTCAATAAGCTTGATGACCTTTAAAGTAGGCTCATCAAGAGGGATATTCATTTCAGTAAGCATTGAAATAACGCTTTTTTTAGGCATCTTATATTACGGGAAGTGCTACATAATAAAGGTTATTTATTGCAATATAGAAGTAAATTCTATTAAAGCTGAATAATGCTTCTTTAACCTAGCAATTTAGACAAAAGCCTTAGCTAAATAAGGCCCTATTAGATTAAATAGTATTAAAAATAGAGAAATGAAGCTAAACCATACATAAATTTGCTGCGCTCTTGTCTTATTCTTGAGCTTTTTGTCTAAACTGGCTTTTAACATGCGTCCGCCGTCAATAGGCCCAAGCGGCAAAATATTTATCAGGCCGATTCCCACGTTTAACAAAAATATCCAATAAAACAGCTGATATAGATAAAATAATACCCATGGCAATTTGCCATATTTGCTTTCAATCTCCTGTTTAAGTTTAATATTCGGGTTCTGGCTGAATTCAAAACCTATGTATGGTTTGGAAGCATTTTGTGGATTTTGAATTGTAGTTACCTGGACCAAACGCGAGGAAGTTTGTAGCAAAATTGTTTCCCCAGGTTTAATTTTTCCCATAAAATCAACAAAATCATTAGTTGTATTTATCAGCTGACTATTTGCGCTCAGAATTATATCTCCTTTCTGCAGGCCTGCTGCATCAGCTGGCAACCCGAGCGCCACATCTTCTACATAGATACCTCTATTCTCTATTGTCGCATTAACAGCAGGCACTAACAAAAATAAAAATAGAAAAATAGCCAACCCTGCTGTGCAGAAATTTGCAAAGGGTCCTGCTGCAAAAATTGAAAGCTGCTGCTTCAATGGCATTTTATTCAGCTTTTTTTCATCAGGCTCCACAAAAGCAAGCGGCAGGAATGCTGCAAGCCCGACTCCTGCTGATTTTAATTTCAAGCCCCATGCTTCTGCAACAAGGCCGTGGCAGCCTTCGTGCACGACCATTACTATGAAAAGAGCTATTATAGTATACCAAAATGGAACAGTTATACCAGGCAGGACCGGCATGACAGAAGGTGCTGCTCCCGGCACAGTAAAAATTTCAACTGCCTTCCAGGCCAGAAATCCAAAAATAAATGCCATGCTGATGAAGCCTGCTGGAATTCCGGCATAGCCGAACCACTTCCAGAATTTCTTGTACCTTTGTGCAAGGCGTCTAATCCACTTAATCACTCCTTTGGTTCTGTATAAAAATAAAATTTTATACTGCACTTCAATTTTTTTCCGATTTATGAAAAAGAAAAGTGCAGCAAGGGAATAAAAAATAATTATACTTATCAAATTTCCATCAACAGCCAAATTTTACCTCCTTATTACTGAATAATATTATTAATACTGCACAAAGTCCACCAAACATAGCAATTAGTAATCCTGCCAGATTAAATTCAGGCACTACAGGGTTCTCAGTCTCCCCTCCACCTGTTCCAGTTATACCCTCAGCTTTATAATAGCTCTGCCCTCCAACTGTTAATTGAGAAACAGTTATTCCAAAATAAGTCTGGCCAACAGTTACTGTAAAGTATCCAGGGCATGATTCATTTACATCATTCAAATTTGTTGCACTTTCACAGATGTATACGCTTCCAATACCAGTTGAAGGCACATACAATGTCTTTGAAGATTCTACTTCAGAAGGCCAGCTTGGATTATACAATATAGCTGTTCTTGCAGAGATGTTGGTATCTGCAACTACATCAGACAAATCAATATCTCCTGTTGCCTGGTCAAAATTAATTGTAATTGTACCAATTCTCTTTCCTGCATCATCTTTCAGGAGAACAGCTTTGCTAAGAGCCTGAGGAGTTTCTGAGACATTTATATATTCATTTTCTTCAAGCACACCAGTCACACTTAAGTTCTGAACAACATAACCGACTGTGTATGTCCAGTTCGCATTTGCAAATCCGCCTGTGCTTACATTATCATAACATTGCACATTCCAAGTATAATATCCTCTTCCAAGATTGTTAATTGTAAAGTTTTCTGTTGCGCTTTCTGTTATGGCTGTGGTGTTTGTTTGATTTAAGCCCCAGCTCCCTCCAAATGTCCCATACAGAGAGCAGTTTGCAATTCCAGATGTCACATCATTAACGCTGTAGTTGAATGTCACATCTGCAGGAGCTTGCACAGAACTTCCACTCGCAGGCGCGCTCAGCGTTACAACAGGAGCTGTTGCATCTAATGTATAAGTCAAATCAGTATTTGTGCTTGCAGAGTGCTTTGCACCATAATCTGTCATGCACGCAAGATAAATATTTTTGCTTCCGTCTGAACCCAAATCAGACATTGTGCAGGAATGAGAAGTTGTCCCTCCTCCACTGCAGTTTATATTATCGGCCATGTCATCATAGGACTCATCTGTTGTTGACGCCCTGCACGAAGAATCCACATCTGTTGCGAATGTTATTGTCGGCGTTGAATCTCCAATTGCTGTGCCATTTGTAGGGTTCACACCACTAATAACTGCTAAGTCTCCGAAAGCGTATAATTTACCATCTCCAGAGCCGATGTAAACAATCCCGCCTGCAACAGCTGGTGAAGATTCTATAAGCTCTCCAGTTGTATAACTCCAAATTTGGCTCCCGTTTGTTGCATTCAGAGCATAAATGTTTTTGTCATAAGAGCCGATGTAAACAATCCCGCCTGCAACAGCTGGTGAAGACAATACAGTATCCCCAGTTGTATAATTCCAAATAGAATTTCCATTTGTAGCATTTAGAGCATAAACATTATCAAAAGAACCAACATAAACAATCCCGTCAGCAATAGCAGGTGAAGAGACTATATTATCTCCAGTTGCATAACTCCAAATCTGGCTTCCGTTTGTTGCATTCAGAGCATAAATGTTTTTGTCATAAGAGCCGATGTAAACAATCCCGCCTGCAACAGCTGGTGAAGATTCTATAAGCTCTCCAGTTGTATAACTCCAAATTTGGCTCCCGTTTGTTGCATTCAGAGCATGAATTTTATTATCATAAGAGCCAACATAAACAAGCCCGTCAGCAACAGCTGGTGAAGAAAAGCCTATTACATCTCCTGTAGTATAATTCCAAATATAACTTCCATCTGTTGCATTCAATGCATAAACATTTTTGTCGTCTGAAGAATCAACATAAACTATTCCATCTGCTACAGCTAGTGAGGAAAATACAGTGCTGCCAGTTGTATAATTCCATATTTGAATTCCATTATTTGCATTTAGAGCATAAACGCGATTATCTGGCATACCAGAGCCGACATAAACAATCCCGTCAGCAACAGCTGGCGAAGAATGTATACTGCCTCCAGTAGTGTAAATCCAAGCAGTATTATTTGTTAATGGCCCATTTGTATTAGCCAGCCCATAATGCTCTACAGTCTGATGGAACATTGGCCAGTCAACACCAATCATTTGGGTCAGATTGTTGTTTGTCTCATCAGGCTCTGAAATTTCTCCAGCTGAATCAACAACAGCTTTTATTCGATGCAGGCCGGAATCCGCTGTCCAGGTTAATGAAATAACGCCAGTTTCATTTGGATTTAGTGCAGAAGTAAATCTGCCTTGAGTTTGATAAACGTCGTCAACATATAAGCTTACATTAAACGCTTTGTCGTTATACTTATCTCCACTATTCTTAACAGTTACATTAATTGTAACTGTTTGTCCATCTTGTGGTCCGTGAGGAGAATATTCAATTTCTGTTGGAGTTAAGTCAGTTGGAGGGCCGAATGCATATAGTTTATGATCTGCAGAACCGACGTACATAACTCCATTAACAATAGCAGGGGTGTTATAAGCCACATGTCCTCCAGTCGTATATATCCAGATAAGAGAGCCATTAGTGGCATTCAAAGCATAAACATTATTATCGTACGAACCAGCATAAACAACATCGCCGGCAACAACAGGTGAACTATAATATATATAATTTCCAGTTGTATAACTCCAAATCTTGCTCCCGTTTGTTGCATTCAATGCATAAACATTTTTATCGGTAGAGCCGAAATATACAATCCCGTTCGCAAAAGCAGGCGAATATACATTACCGTTACCTTCAGTCAGGAAACTCCAAATTATAGACCCGTTTGTTGCATTCACTGCACGAAGTCGCTTAAAATTAGAACCAACATAAACAATATCACCAACAACAACAGGAGCAGAGATTACATCAAATGTAATAGTGGCATTCCAAATGTAATTTCCATTTGTTGCATTTAAGGCGTATAAATAATCCATCGCGCCAATATATACAACTCCATTAACAACAGCAGGTGAAGACTCTACACCATTAGCGGAGGTGGTTAAGGTATAATTCCAAATCTGGCTCCCGTTTGTTGCATTTAGAGCATAAATATTTTTATCATTGCGAGAACCAATGTAGACAACCCCATTAGCAACAGCAGGCGAAGAATAAGTTATCATGCCAGCACTATAATTCCAGACATGATTTCCGTTGCTGGCGTTCACAGCAAAAATTTTACCATTTACGTCGCCAAAATAAACAATTCCGTCTGCTACAGCAGGAGCAGTATACACGCTCGCTGTAGCTGTATAATTCCAAATTTGATTTCCATTTGTTTTATTTAGAGCATAAACGTGATTATCCGGCGTACCAGAGCCGACGTAAACAATTCCGCCAACAACAGTAGGAGAATATACATTTCCCCCAGCAGTAAAAGTCCAAAGAGTATTATTAGTCATCGGACCTGCCTCAGAATTATAACCTGTGTGATTCAAATATCTGTTGAACATCGGCCACTCTGAATCATCAGACGGCTCACTGCTTCCGGCAATTGTCAGTCCAGGTGGTCTTGGCAAAGGCAGTGCTTGAGGAGTCGCGCCTCCTGCTGATGGTGGTGCAGGAGCTCCAGCAGGCCCAAGTGTTGGTAGTTCGGGTGCAACTTCTTTGGCCGCTGCTTCTTTTTCAGCTAAAATTCCTCTTTGAACAGTAATTTTTTGGTGCTGAACGCTTGCGTATATAAGCATTGACCCAATAATTAAACAACTGATTACAGTGAGAGAAAGCAGTACGATTTTGAGAGAGCTTGAGCCAGAAGGCTTCTGCCAGCTAGCAGGCGAGCTGTTTAGTGTATATAAATTACTATTGAGATTTTTGGCCATTTACCTCAGTTTAGTATAAGAAATCAGTCTTTTTTATACCTTGCTACAATGTCTATAAGGTCGATTTGGCAGTCAGAAACTCCTGCGGTTTCCGACACTTTCAGCAGCCGTGCTTGCTATGCAAGCACCTGCTACTTTCAGTAGCAATTAGTCTTTCTTGTATCTAGCTACAATATCTATCAAATCAATGTGGCTTAAAAATAATGCTCTGCAGCAGTATCTTTTCAAGCCCAATTTGTCAAGCACTTCTTTTCTGTCCTCGCCTTTCTCAACTCTCTCTTTGAACTGCTCCCATAAATGCCCGACTGGCTTGCCACACGAAAAACATCTTACTGGAATTATCATTTTATTCTCACCTGTACGACTTCTGCCTCTTAGCTCTTGCCCTGCTGTGGCAGAGAGGCTTTCTCGTCTCCTTTCTTCTTGTGTCTGCAACAAGCAGATGCCTGTCGTAGTCTAAAAAGATTTTCTTAAGCTCTTTTGAGCCAGTGTATCCGACAAGCGCTCTTGCGATTGCCAGTCGGCTGGCTTCTGCCTGAGAAGACCATCCTCCGCTAATTACTTTGACATCAATGTTTACTTTTTCTGCAAGAGGGCCGGCCAGTATCAGCGGCTCCATTATCCTGAGCCTTGCAAACTCCGGCTCGTACATATCCAAATATTTTTTATTGATCTTGACAACGCCTGTGCCAGGCCTTGCAGTAGCTCTTGCTATTGCCTGCTTTCTTTTTCCTGACACATGAACAATTTTTGTTTTCTCAGCCATGTCTATATCCAAGCAAGTTTGAAAGCTCGCCAAGTTTAATATGATACGGGATTTTCAGCTTTTCAGCTGAAGCGCCTTTAATTGTTTCTATTTTCTTGCCTTTAAATTCATCCGGCACTCCTAAATAGCATTTAACTCTTGAAAAAGCTATCCTGCCCCTGCAGCCTTCTGCCCAGTGCTTCTTGGGCAGCATTCCCCTGACAGCTCTTTTGACCATCATGTCTGCGCGCCTGGGATAAAACGGGCCTGACATTGTGAAACCTTTTCTCTCCCTTCTATGTTTATAATCCTCAAGAATCATCTTGGATTTGCCTGAAATAATTGCTTTCTCGCAGTTTACAACGACTACTTGTTCGCCTTGTAGAGCTAACTTAGCAACATGCGTTGCCATTCTTCCGAATATCAAATTAGTTGCGTCAATTATTTTTACCATCTAATACGAACTCCTTCTACATCTTTTAAAGCAATACAAAGATCAGCTATTAACCCAGCTTCTTTGTATGTATTAACCCATTCTTGATCATATTTAGGACTAGCTTTATTTGCTGGGCAATATGCTGGAGTATAATTTTTGCATACATCTTCATCCAAGCAATTTTTTATCCCGCAATTTTTTTTGCAATTATTTTGCTCTTTCATATTATACCATCCAGTTCGCCGTCTTCAATGCGCTTGTTTATTTTTCTCAAATTCCTATTGTTTCCTTCTAAATCCTTTCCAATATTTTCAAGGCTTTTATTGAAGCTGTATTTTTTATTTGAATCATAATTTTCTCTGGGTTTGTATTTGTCTGCCATTATCCGATTATCCTCACTTTATTTCCTTTCGGGTTTTTTTCCATTAACTGCTTAATTGTGACCGCATGCCCGCCGGCTGCTTTAATTTTCTGCTCTGCATTCTTTGAAAACTGCCATGCAGAAACTGTCAGCTTCTTGTCAAGCACGCCTGCTGACAAAACTTTTCCAGGCACAAGGACAGTTTCTCCAGCCTTCGCGTATCTGGAAATTTTTGAAAGATTTACAGCTCTTCTTATTCTTGTCGGCCTCGCGAGGCTTAGAGCTGCAGCTCTCCAGATTTTTTCTTCTCTCTTGCCGAGCTCATTAACGAGCTTCCTCAGCTGAATATTTGTCGGTCCTGTTGGTTTTGCCATATTAAAAATTTAAATAGTAATAGCACTCTTTTGTTTTATCATAAGCTATTATTCCATTTTTTTTAAGTTTTTTAAGCACAGTATTATAATCTTCCAAAATAATTTTGCCATCAACTCGCTTTGAAACATCCAACATTAAATGTGGTTTACTTTTACATTCTTCTTTTAGGGACGACTCTACTGCTGATTTTATTTCTTCTTTGCTTATCAAATTTTCAATTCCCATTTTCTTTTTTTCTATTTTTCAAATGCGAGGGACGGGATTTGAACCCGCGTAGGAACTAATCCACTAGACCCTCAATCTAGCACTTTTGACCGCTCAGCCACCCTCGCAAAAATTAAAACACGAGGAGGCCTATTTAAGCTTAACTTCCTTGAGCTTTTCTTTTATTAATTCGCTGGCAGCCGCCAGTATCTGGCTGGGCTTCAGCTGGCCCCAGCTCTCCAGCGTGAATATAAATTTGTCCTCTTCGCCTGATACCTGAACTGCTTTGTCTGTCCTGTCTTCGCAGGACTTGCATAAATTGCAGGCTTCAAGATTTTTCACAGCTAATTTATCTCCTTTCAGCTCAAAAACATCTCTCGGGCAGTGCTCGAGAGCAATCTTAGGGTCTTTGAGGTCTTTCTGGCTGATGTTAATCTTTGGATAGTGCTGATAGTATGCCAATCCGGCAGCCCACTTCATGTGCTCTTTGCCTTGGCCTAGCTGTGCTGTTGCTTCAATTTCTACTTCCTGATTTTCCAACAGCTTGACAATCGGCATGTCAGGATAAGCCGGCTTCACCTTCGGCGCAGCTCTGACTTTAATGTCTTTTGCATAGACAATACAAGGGCCTTTTGCCTTCAAAGTCATTTTAATCTGGCATCTGCCGCAGCCCTTGCCTCTGCAAACGCATTTGGCAGGAATATTATATCCTTTCAAATCAGTTGTGAATGGAATTAATCCTAATCTAAGCGCCATCGCTTCATCATAAAGCGCTGAAGAATTTTTTTTGAAATAAACATCTTCGATGGCCATAACAGGCACTTCAAAAGCAGCTTCCCGCCTTATTTCATTTGCAAAAGCAGGATCTACCTTGTCCAAAATAAATTTAATTTCGTTTTCAGTTTTTGACAAAACTTTAATTGATACCATTTGGCCTCCTATACTCTACGACCTCTCTTTCCTCCAGCTGAAAGGTCAGCTGGCACCCTGAGCGCATTGCTAGCGCAATGCACTATGTCTTGCAATTGTTTCCAAATTGCCATTTATACTCTCCTACCTCTCTTTCCACCTTTTTTACGACAACCCCCGTGTGGAATCGGCGTCACGTCTTCTATTCCGACTATTCTCATGCCAGCTCTTGTCAGCGCTCTGATAGCTGGCTGCGCGCCTGGGCCTGGGTATCTTGCTCCGTTTTGCCCACCTTGAGCCCGCACTTTGACAAAAATCCTTGTAACGCCTTTTTCCTGCGCATCAGCTGCTGCTTTTTTTGCAGCCATCATTGCTGCTGTCGGGGAACTTTCAAGCCTGTCTGCCCTGACCATCTGTCCGCCTGATGCGAGAGCAAGCGTCTCTGCTCCTGTAAGGTCGGTAATATGAATAATTGTATTATTATAAGAAGCATAAATGTGCGCAATGCCTATTCTATTTTCCTTTGTCATGCTTTAACCTCCGCAGGCTTTTCAGCCTTGACAATTGCAAAGCCAGGAGCCAGTCTTACATCATCGCCTACTTTTACCAAATATGAAGGCGATGTTATCTGCCTGTTGTTAACTAAAACTTTTTTGTGCACAATAAATTGCCTAGCCTGCTTCGGCGTGAAAGCCATGCCTTTTTTGTAAAGCTGTGTCTGAAGCCTTCGCTCAGCAACATCGCGCACAGTTAAAGAAAGAATATCATCAAATTTTGCTTCCGGAGAAATCGCACCGAACTTCTGCAGCTTATCCAGCAGTACTTTTGTAGCAGCTTCTTCTTTCTCTCCAGCCATTGCTACAATCGCCTGCGCCTGGTCTTGCCAGTTCCTCAGCTTGGACCGCATCTTCCAGATTTCTCTTTTATTCTTGAGCCCGTATTCCTTTACAAGCTCGCCTTCTTCTTTGATTCTGCTAGCTTGCCAGGGATGAAGAGGTGTTTTAAATTTCTTTCTCTGGAATCTAGGGTCACCCATTTTTATTTACTCCACTGCTCCATAAAAATGGACCAGCAAAAATCGAGTTTACGAAGTGTTCCGTAAGGAATATTAGCATTCGTGTATCCACGTTCCTTGATGCTATATTTTTAGCGCTGCCCATTTTTACTTCTTTCCTCCTTTTTCTTCTTTAGCAGGTGCTGCTGGTGCAGCTGACGGCGCACCTTTTTTCTTTCTCTTGACTCCAAGAGTCTTTCCTTTTCTGCCAGTTGTTCTTGTCCTCTGGCCCCTGACTTTCAGGCCTTTACCGTGTCTTATTCCGCGGTAGCATCTGATTTTCCTCAGGAAACGAATATCAAAACTTTTCTGTAGAAGAAGGTCTGCTGAAACAAGATGCTTGTCCTCGCCGCTCTCTAAATCTTTTCTTCTATTGAACAGCCATGGCGGTACCCCATATTTTGCAGGATTTTTCGCGCAGTCTTCTATCTTTGAAATCTGCTCTAAAGTAAGATCTCCTACTTTTGTGCTCCTGTCCAAATCCAACACAGTGCATATTGCACTTGAAAGCATGAAACTGATGCCTCTGACCTTTGTCAGGGCTTTCCAGATAGATGTATTTCCAGGCACGTCTTTATCTATAATTCTTACAATGCTTTGGACTTCCTCTGCTGAAGGTTCTGATTTAAAATGTGGTGTTTTAGCTTTGCCTATCTCTTCAGAAATCTTTTGCTTCTGATCTTCCTTCATTTTCTCTGGTTTTGGTTTCTCATCCATTTCAAATAATAATTAGCCTGCAAAACTCACGAGCTCAACCCGCATGAGCGGGGATATCTGGTTTTGTAAGCTCTCTATATAAAAATCGATATCAAGCCTTTATAAATGTTTTGAGAGGGAACCGGAGAAGAAATAAAAATAAAACCTGAAAAAAAGAAAGAAAAAAGAGCTTAGAACTTGCCGTCAATTACACCATTCATTTCCTGCAGGTATGCTGCAGATTGCCCTAACGTAGATATAACTTGAACTTCGTAAACTACATTGCCGTTAATACAATCGCTTTGTGCAGCATCTCCAATTGCAGCTGTTATTTGCAGCGCTGTGCAAACATCTGTGCTGCCGCTTGAAATTGCAGTCGGCGTGCCTTCATATAAATATACTATACTTTGTCCAGACGTGCTTTGGTAAAAGTTATTTGCTGCATCTTCTGATGTAAATTTATAGACAGTAATATAAGCAACATCAGCTGAAGTTTCTGAAGACATACTGTAATATCCACTGTGAGCGCTCTCCAAGTCAGCTGCTACAACGTCCATCTGCTGCGGGCCAACAATTGTCCAGGCTTCTGCAAGCTCTGTTGATGCAGGGAAAAATCCAGTTGTAGATTCTGTCCATACTGCCTTTCCTGTAATTCCTCCTGAATTCATCGCCATGTAGGCTATGAAAGCAAGAACTGCTATAGCCAAAACAACTTTAATGTTTAATTTTTTCTTTGCCATTTTCTAAAACCCCCTTAAGCCTTTGCCTTTTCCATGCGCCTTAAGCTGCGCTGGTTTTGCTGCTGCTATTCCTGATTTAATTTTGTGCATTTTTTTATGCGGGTCTTTCAGATTGTATGTTGTCTTTGTCTCTCCTGGCGTGCTTCCCACTTCTTTAATTGTGAACTGCACAACTTTGTATTCTGGTGTTCTTTCTGTTAGGGTTGGATAATCAGGGACATATCCTGCCGGCGGTTCAACAGTTACTTCTACGTTCCAGCTGTCGTGGCTCTCCAATATAATCGGATAAAGCTCTGTCGTTGAACCTTCTTCCCAAACAACATACTCTGGTTCTATAATCCATATTTCAGAACCTGATTGTATTGTCGTCTTGCCAGGCACTTTTTCTCCATCTGCCTTGATTATTTGCTGCAGATACACACCTTTCTTTAATTGTCCTTGTGTTACACCTGACACCGGAGTTCCTAAGTGCTTGTCTGTTCCGTCACTGCCAATCGCCAGATAGTTTCCCGGCATTACACCGATAATTACTGTTCCGTCTGCGCCTGTTGTCTTGGTTATTACAGGCGTGCAATAAGCAACAATATCTGCATAGTTCTGCCAGCTAATTCCATAGCCTGCTGCACAGCTTCCCTGCGACATGTCGTATATTGAAACTGAAAGTCCTGCAAGCGGTGTCTTTGTTGCAGCTGGCTTTGTTCCTGTTCCGATTATGTGCTTCTCAGCTGTTACTTTAATCGCAGCTGTACATCCGTTGAATTGAGCTGTTCCGGCATTTGACGGACATTCATCTTTCTGGAAACCCTGCCAGTCATCCCAGATGCCATCGTTGTCTGTATCCCACGGCTCAACAACTGCAAAGTTTGAGAAATGCGTTGTTTGAACAGTAAGCGTATTTGCTGCACAATCTTGGACTGCATTCATAGGCGTCCAGGTAGTTCCCAAATCTGCAGAATATTGCACATCCAGCTCAAGCTCTTTTGCCCCGCATTCTGGCATGCCTTTCTGGTCGTAATGGAAAACTATTGTTACTGGTATGAGGAATGTAAATCCAAATGGAGTCAAAGCATACCCGTATTGTCCTCCCCCTTCACCTTGAGGCACGCTCACTCTGAAATTAGCTCTGTCTTTTGTTATTGAAACTGAAATTTCATGGTCAACTGCACCGGGCGGGATAATCAAATCCACAATATTATTTGAAAGGTTTAAGCCTTGTTCAGGTATTACAATTCCAGCTCTTGTTGATTCAATACTGCAATCATCAAGTGGAGAAGCTGGACAGGTATCACACATATCCCCTCCGTCTTGTAAATCTGAATCTATTCCCTCTGGATTATATATATTTGGGCAATTGTCGCAAACATCTCCATTATCATTCAGAGTTCTGTAAAACATTAATTCTCCTATTGCTGGAGGACCAGATTGACGTGAGATAAAAATTCTCCATTTTTTAGACATGTGTGGAGTAAATGTTGCAGACCAGTTAGCATTAGTGTTACCAGCCACACTTATAGCAGTCTGCCAAGCAGTGCCATCCCAATACTGGATCTGGAAAGTTTTTGGTATAAGATAATTAAATGGCGGCGATGATATATAAATATAAAACCCTGCTTTGCCTATTGTTTTATATGCAGCCCAGTCAATTTCCAGCCAAGTGTCTCTCGCCCCTGATGATTGCCAATTTGTATTAGTATTGCCGTCGTTTGCATTAACTGCATCGCCGAATAATGCAGTTGCTGTCCCTAATGCAGCCGTATTATCACTGTATGCAAAATCGCTATCTGTTTGGCTTGGATTGCTTGTAGCTGGGCAGTTGTCGCAGACATCTCCTATTGTATCTGTATCTGCATCTATTTGATTTTGATTATCTACGAATATGCAATTATCACAAGCGTCACCCAGAGAATCTGTATCTGAATTTTTTTGGTCAGGATTAGCTACAGTTAGGCAGTTGTCGCAGGCGTTTCCTACGTTATCTGAATCCCCATCTGCCTGGTCTGGGTTGGATATAGCCGGGCAGTTGTCGCAGGCGTCTCCAATTCCATCTACATCGGTATCGTTTTGGTCTAGGTTAGATATTGCTAGGCAATTGTCACAAGCATTTCCTACAGTATCCGAGTCTCCGTCTGCTTGGTCTGGATTAGATACAGCCGGGCAGTTGTCACAAACATTTCCTTTTCCATCTCCATCAGAGTCTGCCTGGTCTTGATTGAATATAGCCGGGCAGTTGTCGCAGGCGTTTCCGAACCCGTCACTTACAACTTCGTAAAACATTAATTCATATATTCTTGGAGGAGGAAGACTTTGTTCTGAGATATAAATTCTCCATCTATTAGAAGTATGTGAATTAAAAGTTGCGCTCCATTCAGCAGCAGTATTATCACTTACGCTTATAGCAGTCTGCCAAGCGGAGCTGTCCCAGTATTGAATCTGGAAATTCTTTGGTACAAAATTAAAAGCTGGTGATGTGTATTCTGATATAAACCCTGCTTTGCCTATTGTCTTGGCGTATGTCCAATTGATTTCAAGCCAACTGTCTATCATCCCTGGTCCCTGCCAATTTGTATTAGTATTGCCGTCGTTTGCATAAACTGCATAGCTCGATGATGATGAAGCACTTGCTGTTCCGCTCGGAGCAGTGTTAGTTGTGTTAATTGTATAATCACCATCTGCTTGGTCTGGGTTGGATACAGCCTGGCAGTTGTCGCAGGCGTTTCCTATGCCGTCTGAATCTGAATCTGCCTGGTCTGAGTTGGATACAAACAGGCAGTTATCGCAAACATTTCCAATACCGTCTCCGTCTGAATCTGTTTGGTCTGGGTTGGATATTGCTGGGCAGTTGTCGCTTCCACCTAATTGTGGAGCATTGTATCTTGCTCCAGTACAGTACCCATCACCATCTGCATCATTAGCAACATCGTCTGGGCAAAGGTCACAAGCGTCTCCTGTTCCATCATGGTCTGTATCGTTTTGGTCTGAATTGAATACAGCCGGGCAGTTGTCGCAAGAGTCTCCGAACCCATCACTTACAACTTCATAAAACATTAATTCTACTATTTCTGGAGACATGGTTTGACCTGAGATATAAATTCTCCATTTATTGGATGTATGCGGAGTGAAAGTCGCATTCCAGTTAGCATTATAATTGCTGCTTACACTTACAGCACTCTGCCATGCAGAGCCATCCCAATATTGAATCTGGAAATTTTTTGCTGTAGATCCATAGCCTGCTGATATAACTCCTGCCTGGCCTATTGTTTTAGCAGATGTCCAGTCAATTTCCAGCCACGAATCTGTAGGATGAGGTTGCGCCCATGGACCCGCCCATTCTGTATCAAGATTGCCATCAATTGCATATGGTGCATGGTTGGTTCCATCGTCGTAAGATGCAGTTGCTGTTCCGCTCGGAGCAGTGTTGGTTGTGCTTATGTAATAATCATTATCTGCTTGGTCTGGATTGGATAAAATTGGGCAGTTGTCGTACTGGTTTGGAATCCCATCACCGTCTGCATCAGGCAAATTCAACAGAACAGTTCCCAAATCTGTGACAGCGCCTGGAACTATCGTGAATGACGGCAAAGCCTTAGGCTGATAGTTTTGTACATTAACTGTGGATGAATTATATGTTGCTGGCAATAAGTCTGGCCAGGTAGTTCTTCCGCTGACGCCGACAGATTGTGTAAGCGTTTGCGTTTGTGACGGAAGCGGCTGGTTCATATGCTGAGCCATTATAATAATATCTAAAAGATTAATTATACCATCACACTTCATATCAGACCTGTAGCAATTTTCAACACCTCCGCAAGTAGAAGTGTATCTGCCGTAATAATTCATTATAATATTTTGATCTGCTGTATTTGTTATGCCATCAGCATTTATGTCTCCCCATTTGCTCTCAATGTGTCCGCTGCAGCAAATGTCAGTTGGGCACAATG
>CAYGVN010000008.1:0-17932 GCA_964353445.1 Candidatus Woesearchaeota archaeon | reverse complement strand
TTGAAATCTATTTTCAATTTTATCTACTACGTCAGTAAGTTCTTCCTCGAGTTTTTCTTCTAGTGTCATTTTATTTCGTGTACTTGTCCTTTTTCTAATTTTTTCAAGCCAGTTTTCAAATCATCAGGAAAATGCGCAAGATGAAGTTTTGATTTTATGTTTTCTGGCAATTTTTCTAATTCGTTTATATATGTGTGAAAAGGAGATTCAATCGAGGTTGCCTCATGAATTATAAAATCAGCATTCCAAAGAAAACCTAATGCATCTTCTTTTTGTTTATCATTTATTTTCCCTTCAGCATAAAGTTTCTCTATAAATTCTTTACTATATTTGCAATCTCCACTATACGCCAAGCTCGCATTTTTATATTTAAATTTCAAGCCAATTGAAGGTATGAGTTCGCCTGTATTTAATATTACAGTATAGTTATCTCTTGCTTCTATTTCAAGGCCATTTCTATTGTATTTTTCGTTGGTGCGTAATTCTATTAAATTAATTCTATTTATCTGAGAGTCTAGTTTTTCTAATAAAGTACCTGTCTTGTCTATTATGCCTACTAAATTATCATAAACTTCTTTTTTAGTGTATATATTTAAGGGACTTTTTTCAATATATTTTTTCATTATAAAAGTGAGAATATCCCCAATATGATCTGGATGGGTGTGTGTGAGTATGACATCATTAATATTATCCTCCAATAAACTGATATTCTTTGGAAAATCAATGAGATATTTTTTATCAGCTTCTAAAATAAAGCAGGTATTCTCTTCAGAAAATGCGTCTCCAGTCCCCAATACCTTCAGTTTCATGTTCTATTATTATCACTCATTAAAAGTATAATAATGAAGTCTTTTAATCCTTGCTGAAAACCTTTTCAGTTAAATTTATAATGTTTACTGTAATATACGTTTATATGGCTGAAATAGAAAAAATTAGAAAAAGCATAGCGAAGGCAGTTAAAGCCTTCATAAGTGTCCAAGGAGAAAATGGTGGCTGGTCTGCAAAAGAGATGCAATATCGAGAACCTCATGAACTTCAAAAAGATTTAATTGTCACCTCTCAAAATATTCGTTCTCTAATATTCGCTGAAAATCCAAAGTCTGCTAGGGCAATATGCCGAGGCATTCATTTCTGTGCAGATTTAGAACTTGACCCTAAAGATTCCTTTGTTCTATGGGCAGAGCAGCTGCGCACATTAAATTTGTCAAATACTAAACTTTACGAAAAGAAAAAAGAAAAGATAATCAACTTTTTATGCGAAAGCCAGAAATTTGGCTATTGGCACAACTTTCCAAGAACATTCAACCTAACGAATAAATTTATAATAGAAAGTCTGGTGGGCCTAAACTGCCACGATACCTTAACAAAGTCCAGAAAGTGGTTCAAAGAGCATAAGGCAAAAGATAATTTGGGCTGGGGAAAAGATGACGAAACAGAGAAATCCGAAATAACATTTACTTCTAATGTTATTGTTTCTTCTATTTTAACTGGTGCAGATCCTCTAGAAGAGTATTTGCAGACAGCAAAGCAGTTTTTAGAAAAACAGCAAAATAAGGATGGAAGCTGGAATTCCTCGTCTTTAACTATAGCTGAGCCTACTCCTTATGCTGCATCTATCGCAACATTATCTTTAATGTTACTTTCAGATAATCCATTTAATGAACGCGTTGAAAAGGGAATTCAATTTTTATTGGATTCTCAAACTGCTGCAGGCGGTTGGCCGCTGACCCCTAAAGAAAAAACGGAATTTTATGTTACACATTATGCTATTCATACTTTAGCTTTTTATGCCTATTTAAAGGAAAATTGGGAAAATGAAAAAATAGAATTCTTAAGAAAATATCTCAAGCCTCAGCAAATATCTGCATTTTCGTATAGAACTTTTTTTACAGAGTATCCAAAACAAAAGTTCAAAGACTTAATCCATCAAGATGTTTTATGTTCAAAAGCTATTGGAGTTACTGCTGGAGCAATCAAAAGGCGACTTGACATTCTCAAAATTCTTGGAGAGCAGGGAAAGCTGGAAATTGCAGAAATTATAGACGAGCTTAAAAGGGATTCCAAATATGAATTCCTGAACAAAAAAGCGCACATGACACAAATAAAGTCGGATATAGATTATTTAAGAGAAGTTAATTTAGTCCACAGAATAGACAACAAATATTTTGTTGTTTTTGATTTTATTAAGGACTAATAATGAAAATAATCGTAGTCTCAACTTCAAACATTGCCAGCAAGAATATAGCAGGCATCCTGACAAGCAAATACAAGCTTCCTGCAAATGTTGAAGTAAAAGCCTTTGAGCAGAGCGTTCTTAATCTTCCTTTGGAGAATCTGAAGGCGGATTTGATTATTATGCCTTCAACCCACAAGTCAGAAGCAGGTGTGAATACGCTAACCTGCCACACAACAGGCAACTGGTCTTCAGCTGAAATGGGCGGGCAGGCGAGAACTCTTTCAATTGCACCTGCTCTTTATTTGAAAGAAGCTCTTCTTGAACTCAAAAAACAGCAGCAGACTAAAAACTTGAAATATGAAGTCAGCCTGGAAGTAACACATCACGGCCCAACTCCTAATTTGCCTGTTATTTTTGTAGAAGTAGGCAGTTCTGAAAAGCAGTGGAATGACCTGACTGCCTGCGAAGCTGTCGCAGATACAATTTATCACCTGCTGACCAAAGAGCCGGAGAAAGTTCCAGTTGCAGTCGGGTTTGGAGGACCGCACTATGCGCCTGCTTTTACACGCAAAGTCTTGGAAGGTGAGATTGCATTCGGCCACATCTGCCCGAAATATCAAGCTGATAATTTAGATGAAAAGATGATTCTGCAGGCTTTTGAGCGAACAACTCCGAAACCGGATTTTGCAGCAATTGAGTGGAAAGGGCTGATTAAAGGGCAAAGGGATAACATCATTGGGATATTGGAGAAAAATAAAATAAATTGGAAAAAGCTGTGATTAAGAGATAAAGAACTACGAGGGGAATCTGTAGGGTGATAGGAGGATTAAGCAGCATCCTTGAGCTTTTAATTCTATAACATCTGAGCTTTCAAATTATTCGCCGACTTCCAAGCCAAGCTTTCTTTCTCTTGCCCGCAGTTTTCTTACAACTGACCTGTATTTTTTAAACCTGAGATAAGCCTGCCATATCTGCCAGAAACCAATAAGGACAAGCGCAGCTCCAATTATATAATAAGTATGTTCAAAAAATTTTATTACAAGAAGCCCGACTGTAATAAAACCCAGGCCTGTTGTAATATATGCCTGCATTGTCCGCTCTCGTGAGAGCATTGTCTGCTCTTCTAAAAGCAATAAATGTGAATTACGGACAGGTTTTTTAGCGGCCATAAACAAGTAAATGTTTCTTCCCAATATAAATATTATGCAATCTCTCAGTTGTGGCTAAATCCCTGCCTCATATAAGTTTCAAATTCATTTAGCCTGTCATGGTATTGTATTTGCCCTTTAGGGCTGAATGCATAGACATATGATTCTGCTAATTTTCTAACACGCAATGCCGCAGGTTCAAAAGACTGGTAAGTTTTGAAGTAAGGATTTTTTCTAAGCAAAACTATATTTCGGTCGAGAAGTATTTCCAGCAGCCCCCTGTTAAAGTCAAAAACATAGACAGGTCTTTTGCTGCTAAAATGGATACTTACAAATTCAATTTCTGGTTTTAAATAATCAAAAATTCCTGCAACAGCTTTTCGGTTAGAGGATAAATTATCAGCGCTTTCAACAAATGCTTCAAATTTCAATTTCCTGCTTCTGCACTGCTCTTCAGGCAGTTTTTCATCACGGCGATAGCCGCCAAAATTATTGTGATAAAGATGATTCCGCTGGTCATTCCATCTTTGTTTATTAAATCCTTTTTGCATTTTAATTAATTTGTTGAAAATTGATTTTTATGTATAAGTCTTCTGAACTTCAGCGTGTACTCTTTCTACCAAATCACTTGTGCTTGTATGGTTTTCTTTTGCCCTAAGCTCTTTGTATGAGCGGATTGCAAGGGAGCTATCTGGCACCTTTTTATTTAATTCATTTATCTTTTTAATTGTGTTATTGCACTTAACAATCACTTTTTCATACGGCTCGGTAATGTATTTTTCAAATTCCTTTTTAACTTTATCATGATTGCCGTATTCATTAAAATTTCGACTGTATTTTTTGATTATATATATTATCATCTTTGGGTCCTGAAAGCCTAATATTCTTTTGTTAGTCTCATTCATAGCATCTCCACAATCTAATTCCTCAAGCTCTATCTTTTCTTTGTAATAAAAAATGCTTTCAGAATCCTTTGCTTCAATAGCTTTTGCGTATTTGTCAAGAAAATATAGTATTTTATCAGCAGAATTATCAGCTTTGATTCTGTTTGTTTCAAACTTATCAATGACCCTAAGTTTTTTTTGCACTCGTGCTTCTAATGTTTCTCCCATTGTAACTGCAGAGCGAGAATTTAAATTTAAAAGTCTTTCCTCGCCTATATACTCTTTTTAAAAAAAAGAAAAAAGGGAAAATTAAATTTCCCCTTATTCCTCATTAGCTTTCCAGTTTTTATCGAGCTTATTGTATGTTATCTTAAGATCTTTGACAAGATAATCTGCTATATCTCGTGGTATGCCAACTGCAACAAATAAATCAGCATTAGGCACATCATTTATCTGGTAAGCTTCTCTAATCTTATCAGCATAAAAGCCAATAGCTTTCTGCTTTCCCATTTCTGCTCTAAATTCATTTAATTCGCCTTCCATTTTTAACCTCCACTATCTTCATGATTATCAAATAGTGCTACTATGAAGGAATTAATTTCTATTTAAAAGCCTTTCGGTTTATCCCTTTAATCTTCAAAAATAAGGTCATTTAATTTGTTATTTATGGCTTTAGAGCCTTTAAGGGATTGGCTGGCTTTATCATTTTTAGGAGCACATAAGTAAGCTCCATCCAGTCCGATTTCTTCAATTGATTTATATTTAGTTAAAGTGTCAAGCTGTTTTTGCCAGTTAGTCGGATTAGCATAGGCATGCTTTGTAGTTATCCAGAAAGTTGAGTAATCGCTGATGACTTCAGTGTCAGCGCCTTCAAGGCGGCCTGCTACATATAGAACAGAAGATAATTTTGCCTTATCTTTTTCTTTATCTGGATAAGGTATTTTAATCTGGGAATTGGAGAGAAATACTCTCGCATATCCCCCTCTTGCAATATCTCCCTTTGAAATTGGTATGCATTTGACTCTTACCAATTCTTCATCTGGAAAAGCCTGATGAATAAGCTCAATCATATCTTTGGCTTCGCTGAAGATAGAATTAAGAGTAAGGCTGATTGGCTTATAGAATAAGTTCCACTCATCCTCATTTTCTTTTCCGTTAGATGCCATTTCAATCACTTTTTAAATCAAAATTTACTTTATAAGTCTTATGAAAACCACAGTTATCAAGGAAGGCGCAATCAAGCTGATAGTGCCTAAAGGCTATAAATTAGACTCAAAAATGCCTGTTTTCTACAATCCTGCTCAGGTCACTAATAGGGATATTTCTATTATCCTGCTCAAAGCTATGAACCAAAAGTTCTGGTGCCTGGACCTGCTGGCTGGCACAGGAGTCAGAGGTCTTAGGATTAAGAAAGAGGTTCCTAAGGCTGAAGTCAGCCTGAATGATAACAATCCAATAGCCTGCAAATTAATGAAGAAAAATGCCTCACTAAACAAGCTGAAGGTTGATATTTCCTGTTCAAATGCAGAGTTTAGGCTTGCAAATTACAAGCAAGTGTATAACTATATTGATATAGACCCATTTGGCACGCCAGTCCCGTATCTTGATGCAGCTATTAAGGCTGTAAAGTGGAATGGAGGCATTTTAGCTGTAACAGCAACTGACACATCTGCTCTTTGCGGAACTTATCTTGCTGCCTGCTTAAGAAAGTACGGCGCAAAACCTCTGAGAAACGAGCTGATGCATGAAATCGGCCTGCGAATTCTTATCAAGAAAATCCAGGAAGTCGGAGCCCAGTATGAAATCGCCCTGACTCCAATTTTCTGCCACTCAACTTTGCATTATATGCGCGTTTATTTGATTGCTGACCAAGGCGCAAACAAGGCAGATGAAATTTTAAAGCAGCACAAATTCTTCCAGGGCGCAGGACCAATTTGGACTGGCCAGCTCTGGGACGAAAAATTAGCAGAAAAAATAGCTCAGACAAAAGCAGACGTCTCGCCAGAGACAAAGAAATTAATTTATACAATTTCCCAAGAATCAAAAATTAATATTGTCGGCTTCTTTGATCTGCATGCAATTGCAAAGAGAAAGAAATTGAAAAGTTTGCCGAAGATAGATTCAGTAATTGAGCGATTGAGAAAAAAAGGCTACAAAGCTGAGAGAACGCATTTCAGCATGACTGGAATCAGGACAGATGCAGACCTAAAGGAAATATTAAAAGCTATGGAGTCCTGATTTTTACAATGGACGAAGAAGAGCGCTGGAAGATAAGGCGCGCTATTTTGAGGAAACTCTTTAGATTCAGGAAAATCGGCGGAGCCCATACTGAAGCAAGAAATGCAATTAAAGGTCTTCCGCCCGAATATGTAAACCAAGGGAAAAAAGAACTTGATTGGCTGATTAAAAATGGATTTCTATTGTCAAAACCAAGTACAGGAGAAACCCATGTTTCTATTAATCCCCGCGCTCTTGGAGAAATCCATAAATTGCTGGAAGGCGCTATTTAGTTCTTGCAGGAATCTCTTCTAGTTCCTTGGCCGCTGCTTTTGCAAGATCCAAATCCACTTTTAGCAATACTTTTACAGTCGGATTTGCTTTGTCCAGCATGTACATTTTTGCTTTTCCAACTTCCCTTGTTTCTTTAACAATTCTCTTTTTAAGCAATGCTCTGATGATTTCTTCAACAGTTGTCCAGCCAGCTTCTATCTCTCCTGCTATTTGTTTTATAGAGTAGTCAAATTCATTGAAAGTCAGCAGGAAATCCAGAACTCTTGTGCTGGGCGAATCCCCGAACACTTCAATAAAGGTTGACTTTTCCATGTTTATTATTGAATGTTTTCATTTATAAATGTTTTGTTTTAGAACAGAAAGTTCTATATTGGAACTAATGAAAAAGCTGTTTTGTCGGCGATTAGGCAATTAATTCGCTGAAAGTCTGTTAGGCGAAATAATGCTCGAGCACTCTTATTGCCCAAAGATATTTAATGAATGGGGCTTTTTTGTTATTTATGGTCAAGATCGTCTTCATCAGAGGTGCTCCTGCTGTTGGAAAGACTACGATTGTATTAAAACTTCTTAAAATATTGAAAGATGAACATAAATTGGATTGTGCTTACATATGCGAAGATGATTTTAGGAAACAGATGCAGTTTAAATATAAAGCAAAAGATATGGCGGCACATATAAATTCTGTAGAACTGATAAAAATAATAATAAAAAAATTGCTTGAATTAGACAAATATGATATTATCATTATTGAAGGTCAATTCAGATACAGGCAAGTTTTAGATAAATATGCGGATTTTATCAAAGAACAAAAATTTGATTCAAAACTATTCCAATTTAATTTGGATATTGGTGAGATGAAAAAAAGAGATGTTGAATTAAGAGGTACCAAAAGCAAAGATATTGAAGAGACCAAGAAAGATATTGATTCTTATACGCCGAAAAATGCAATAATCATTCAAACAAAAAAGCCCCTCGATGAAACAATTCAAGAAGTTTTATCGAAAATAGTGTAAGAGTGCCCTGCGCCTTACTCAAAATTCTCCCTTCGGTCGAATTTTGCCCTCGTTTTCACTCGGGTCGCCTAATATGGATTAAGCCCAATCGAGAAAAAGTGCTTATGGAAGTAATTCTGTAGTATATTTTACCGGTTCGCCCATAGAAGTAAATTTGTCTTTCTTCAATATACCATATTGAAGCTGGAAATCGAACTGGTGGCAGCTTAGCGTATAAGTATGCCCTGGTGTAATGGCTACTTTATACGCATTTGAACCGTTAGGTGCTCTATCATGAGGTAATTTATCCATTCTTTGCAAATCAATATCTAATTCAGCTCGTATTTGAATATCATTCATATCTATTTGAGATGTATCTAGTATTCTGGTTAACATACATTCCAATTTAATAAATAAAGATATAAATCTTCGGTTCTCTTTGAGAAACTTGCTTTCGATATCTTGAAAATGCACATAAGCGCCCCTGAAAGAAAAGATTTATTCTTTTTTAGGTTGATATAGATGAGCAAATCCGTCATAAAATTTTCTTGGATTTGGATTCATCGCTTCTGCTAATCTAAGAAATCCAAATGTTTGTGCCATTTGTTCAGAACTGTCAACTCTTCTTCCAACCATTATCTCCATAGAGTAAAATCCATCTGCTTCGTCTTTTATTGCTAAAGCAGCTTCCAATCTCTGACCGCGTGTTGGATTGTCCAAGTTTATGTCTAAACCATATTTCTTTTTGATGGTCTCAAGTAAATTGCTTACATACCCATCGATTGGTTGAATTTCATCCAAGTTATCCATTTTAATTTACCCCATCAAATAATAATATTTAAAGCTTTCGAATTCGCACTCCAGAGCCCTTAAAAACTTTAAAATAAGTATATAGAAAGAGTTTATAGTTTAACTGCTTTGAATTTAAATATGATAGAGCTAAAAAGCCCTTATATTCTGGATGGGATTATACAGACTTTGGAAGAGTTGCTCAAAGATAATCATGTTGATATTAAAATTCCTTTGAGCGAGCTTGGCACATTCTGCGATATTATTACTTTTATTAATCGGTATAATAATTCAGCCGGCTACGAAGTAAATCTTGAAGTTCTCCGTACAAACGGGGCAAGCGAAAAGACGCATATGGTTGATACCCGCGGGTCTTTCTTCAAATTTGATATCACCGCAGTAGAAGGAATATCCCCTGAAGAACCTGAAACGGCCTATCCGTATTGTAATATTTATTCCGATTCTGATAAAGTTTCATTTGCTGGAAAGGGCATGCCTCAGCGAATAAGAGAAAAAATTTTCAAGCAGGATGTTCCACTGCACTGGAGATTTGAAGCATTTCTCCCGAAGAAAAAAGTCACGTGCACCTTGCAGGCAGCTTATATGGGGCCGTCTCCTTTTCCGACAAGCATGTTTTTTTATTCCCCGAAGAAATTAGGCAATTTCATGAGACCGCAGTCTCATAAGCCAGGTTCAGAATATCCTATATCAACACAGCAGGAAATAAACGTTTCAGAACAGGTGTATGATTTTATAAGAGACCCGATTTTTTGGGATGCTTGGTCGAACTTTTATGCAAAAACTATTTTATTATTAAATGAAGAACCTGGATGTAGCACTATAAAAGATATTGCCAAAACATGGAATCTTGATGAAAATAGGATTAAGAAGCATATGTTAAAGTCTATTCCATCTGCTTTGGCTGAATTGGCAGGAATGCCTTTTGAAGAGCTGGCCCAGAAATTTGACTGCCCGAAGAAATGCTGGGGCTTTTATCGTAAAAAATGGACCAGTACAAAAATTTATAACATTCTGACAAACCCTGAAAAATTGGCTAAATCTTACAATGCAATTGCTGTAAATGGTGATGCTTCGCTGTTGCAGAGAGCTGGGTTTACCAAAGAAGAAGCAGACGATATTATAGCTGAAACAGGAGACTTTCTTAATGAATTTGGTTTGTTTCCGCCGAGAAAGGAACTTGGGCCGGATGATTTAAAGCAGATACATTTAAATCCAAATTACAGAACAGAACAGCACGCTTGATTGATATGGCAGATATAATAAAAACTGTTGAAGAAATCTTGACTAAAGATAAAGAATATGTTAAGGTTGGTCCTGAAATTTTCAACCAGGAGTTAATTAGGTATTTTCAAATGTTTACATTTGGAGACTACACAAAAAATGCTTTGATGGATTTGAATTTTGAATGCCAGAAATGCGGCGATTGCTGCAGACAAAGAAATCATAAAGAATTTTGCCCGTCTTTGAATACCGACAAAAAATGTAAAATATATCAGAAAGAGAACTATCCTTTGCAGTGCGAGTTCTATCCTTTTATGCTGCCAACAATAGCAATAATAAATGACGGGATAGGCATTAAACAATCTAATGGACTCAAAACATATTTTGTATATGAGCTTGGAATAATTGATGATTTGGCTTTAATTGTAGCAGATTATGACAAAGGATGGTTTAATAGCAGAAGAAAAATTGGAGATATTTTTGAGCACGTTAAAAAGACAGCATTCAATTCTGAACACAGAGTTGTGATTCCAAAATGGGGAGAAGAAAATGAGGAATATGAACAGCTCTTCAAGGAGCATTTGGAAGAGCTTAAGAAGAATTTAAAGTAATATTTAATAATTACAAATTCTAAAAAATTATATGCTTAATGGGCCACTTGAAAATAAATTGTTTTCTAATGCAGTTCCTTGTGGTTATTGGACTGAAAAAGAAAATAGAATTGCAGCTGTCAAATTATTAGCTGAGAAATATGGAAATAAATTAACATCAAAAGACTTCAATAAAAACGGAGTAGGCGCACTTCTCCAGCAAGCTGGCGGAATCAGGACTGCTCTTCAAGAAGCAGGGCTTATCAATAAAGAGCAGCCTTGGCTTAATCATTTGAATGTTCCTTCTCATTATTGGGATAGTAAAGAAAACAGAATTGAGGCAGTAAATTGGCTTGTTGAAAAAATTGGAAAAGAAGTAAAATTAAAGGATTTTGAAGACAACGGGCTTGCTCGCTTAATAAATTATTATTATAACGGATCTCCAACAGCAGCATTAGAGGAAGTTGGATATAAAATAGAAAAACCCTGGCTGACTAGAAATGTGCCGGTCGGATACTGGAATAAGCGCGAAAATAGAATATTTGCAATACAAGACCTTGTTAAAGAATTGGGAAAAATAAATGTTAGTTTTAGAGATTTTGTGAAAAATGGTCTTTCTGGAATGATTTCTAATTATTATAATTGCTCTCCAACAGCTGCGCTCAAAGATGCCGGCTTCGATATAGAGTTTGTTGGGTCTGAAAACTTCAGAGCACCCAAAAATTATTGGTCTGAAAAAGAAAATAGAATAAAAGCAACAAAACAATTGGTCGAAAAGCTCGGTGGCCGAAGACCAACCACATGTGAATTCCAAAAAAATGGGCTTAGCAAATTGTTGACATACTGCAATGACTCGCCGATAGAAGCCTTTCGAGAAGCAGGATATGATGTCGAGCATCCGTGGTTATCCGGAAAAGTGCCGTTAAGATACTGGAAGGACAAGAAAAACAGAATCGAAGCAACAAAATGGCTTGTTGAACAAGAAGGAAAAGTGTTGGCTAAGAAAGATTTTAAAAAACATAAACTATCCGGCCTGCACGGATGTTACTATTATTCCTCTGTAAAAGCCTTGGAAGAAGCCGGCTTTATTGATGGTCCGATTTGGACAAGCGGATGCAAGGCACCAAATAACTTTTGGAAGAATAACGAAAATAGAAGAGAAGCTGTTGAATGGCTGATTAATAAAGTTGGAGGAAGACCGACTATTGATGATTATCGCAGGCAGGGGTTAAGCAGTTTAATAAGCACTTATGGAACTCTAAATAAAAATTTAAATGAATTTGGGTTTAAAGATACCTTTGCTTTAGGATTCACAACAATTGAAGAGCTAGGCAAAGCTATTCAAAACTTGATGGGATTAAATGAGAAAGAAGCATTTAGTACAGCTAACTATGTTTTGAATTTTTTCGGTTTTGACGATTGGGCAAGAGATTCTCTTTTTGAGCCGAAGGACAGAGACGTCATTCATATGCTAGAAGATTGCGATTTGGTGAAGAGATACGGTGAAGAAATAGATTCATTTGGTGTTCATCGTAAACAACAAGGCAAAATTAGAAAATTTAGCATCGAGCCAATTGAAGGCTATAGGCTTCATTATTGGATTTTAAATAAAGAAAAGATTTCAGAAGCTGCAAAAACACCAAAACCTAAGATACCAGCAGAAATTTTAGAATGGGAAAAAGTTTATTCAGAAGTGCCTGAAGAAGTGTGGACAAGAGAATAATAGCATTACAGCGCCCCTAAAAGCTTTTAAAGTAAATTCTGTTTAATTTTTAAAAATGGCAAATAAAACTGAAAGGGTGACAGTGAGATTAAACCAAAGCCTGCTGGACAAGATTAATGAAGCAGCTGAAAAGCAGAAAATCAGCAAGTCAGAGCTGTTCAGAAAAGCAATCGATTTTCAAATCGAATCAGAACAAGATATACCGAGTGCTGTCCCGTATTCAGTAAGGGTAGACAGGGGAATGCTTGACAAGCTTTATGGAATGGTTGAGCAGGGAGTTATTGAAAGCAAAAATTTGGCTGTATTATATGCTGTAATTAATTATATTGAAAAATTAGACGAGGCAAAGAAAAGCAGTGCTGTATAGAAATTCTTTTTAATTCTCCGAATTTGATTTTTGTCATGCTCGAATGCAAACAAACTGACAATATTTATTTAGAGAACAGAATTCCAGATGAAGAAACAGAATTCTGGCTGAATGATGAGAACTTCAAGCCAAGCAGGGCTGATAAAATATATTCTTCTTTCAAATGCGGGATTAGCAAATATGTAAAGGCTTCTTCATCTGCTGTGAAAAATGTCTGCTCAAAAGCTGAAAAAAAATTAAGGAGTGGCTGCGCCCAGTTTGAAGACATGGTTGACCAGAAACTCAGCCTGACAAAATATACTGTATCGTCTGTATTCAGCACATTGGCGATGTTGCCCTGCCATGAAGGCCTGCATGCAGGCTCAGCTTATCTTGCAGGTGGAAAGACAAATGCTGTCCAGCTTGGAAATATGGTTATCGGCGACCCAAGCTATTCTTCTTCAACTTATACTTTCGGCGGAGTTACTTATTCAACTGTTCCGGCAGGAGCAGGAGAATTTTTCCACACGCTTCTGCCAGATGCAGTCTTCGGAATCTTAGGTATTTATTATCTGCGCAAGGGCTTAAAAGAAAAAAGCCCTGCAAAATTCGGAGTTGGCGTGGTTGGAGTTATGCAGCCGCTGGATTTCTTGGGCGGTCCGATATCACATTACACTCCTGATATGGTCAGATGCGCAGAAATAATGGGCAATTATCTCGGCCATAGCCAGACTGCAAATGCAGTTTTTCTTGCTGCACTTACAGCAGCAATATTTACAAGCGGATATGTTGTTTCAAAGGAAATTGATAAATAATCTAACCCAAATCATCTTCTAATTCCTTCTGGGCTTCTCCAGGGCAGTCTATATAGGTTTCCAGTTCCTTCCATTCTTCATGCCCATCTTTAATTCTGAGAGTCTGCTTGCAGGATATCTTAATAAAATATATACCGTTGCTCCATATTTCCACTGCTTTTCTCAGCTTAAGGACGCCTTCTCCTTTCTTTGCCAGCTTTTCTGTCAGCTGGCAGGTTTTTATGCTGTCGAGGTCTTTGTACTCAACGCCAGTCTGCTGGTAATCTTTTTCCTTTAAGACTTCATAAATTCTGTCCAAAGAAACAGCAGGAGGAAATCCCATTACTAAATATAAGTCAAAAAGAAATAAAAACTATTCTGCTGTCTTTGCCTTGTCGCTAGTATATTTCTTGACAAGCTGGCCGAAAGATTCTATCATTTCCTGCTCTTTATCAGGATGCACCCTGAAATTGAGCGGCACATAGATAGTTTCAACCAGAGCTTTGTGAAAATCATAATCAGTTATTGGAGTTTCAAAGCAGAAGTTTAAAACAGATTTTGCAGCCCAATCAGTATCCAGCTTTTCAAGATTGCTGTCTGTTTTGATATAATCATCCAAAGCTTCTTTTCTTGCAGGGTCAGCAAGAATTGTATTCCAAAGCATTTCTGCAGCTTTCTGCGGCTCTACAGGCTGAATGCCGATTAAAGGATATTTCTTTTTGTTGCTGTACTTTTCAACCACGTTTGAAACAAATGGAGAGATTCCCATTTTATTCCTTATCAAATGCATGAACACGAAAGTATTTGCAGATGTTATCTTGCATTGCATTTTCTAATGATTCTACAGACGCCTTGCGTTTTATCAAAGCAGATATATCATTAGGCAGAGGGTAATCTTTTGAAACTGCATATGCGCTATCTTCCCCTTTAACCGCTTTTTCACAAGCTAAATCTTCACCAATTCTGATTTCAGCTTTTCTGTCGGCATTTAAAATTATTGAAGCTGCATTGCCGTTTGTTTTATTTGTTCCACTAGGAATATACAATCTCCTTGAAATGCCATCATACAATAAAAACATCTTATCGTTATCATCAGTCATTTTCGTTTACGCTATTATTCCTTATTCTTAATTTTCTCAAGAACTTCCTTCAGACCCAGCTTTTCAATTATTTCCTTGTATCTGTTTCTGATTGTAACCTCTGTTACTCCGACAACATCTGCGATTTCTCTCTGCGTTCTCTTCTCGCCTGTCATCAGGGAAGCTACATACAATGATGCAGCTGCAAGGCCTATCGGGCCTCTGCCGGAAGTCAGCTCAATTTCCTGGGCTTTCTTTAGAATTTCAACTGCTTTTGTCTGGGTAGCAGAGCCGAAGTTCAATTTGTTGGCAAACTTCGGTATATAGTCTGCTGGTCCGCTTGGAAGCAGTTTAATAGATAATGAGCGTGCAATAAATCTGTAGGTCTTGCCTACTTCGCGCTTGTTCGCTCCTGTTGTCTTGCAGATTTCATTCAATGACCTTGGAAGGTTGAATCTTCGGCTTGCAATGTAAATTGCGCCTACAACAACAGATTCCATTGAACGGCCTCTTACAAGAGCCTTTCTTACAGCTAGATTGTAAATTCTTGCAGCTTCCTCTTCAATTGATGGAGGAATATTCAAAAGTGAGCTGACTCTTTTCAGCTCAACAAGAGCGTATTTCAGATTTCTTTCCAGGCTTGTTGAAGACCTGTTGTGCCACTGCCTTAATCTCATGAATCTTCGCCTTTGAGCGCCTGGCAGATTGAAAATTTCAGACTGTGAGCCTATCTGAGTGCCTGTTCCCATGTCAGCTTTTGTGAAAGTTGACGGCTGGCCTGTTCTCCTTTTATCCTCGTCCTCGCCGAATTCACGCCATTCAGGGCCTGAATCAATCAGGTTTTCATCAAGAACAAAGCCGCAGCTCTTGCAGAGAACTTCACCTTTTTTTTCATCTACAGTTAAATTAATAGAATTGCACTCCGGGCATCGTTTTATGAATTCTGGCATTTTGCACCTTTTAAAACGTTTATTACTCTTAAGCGAGTTCGCTTATCTTTTATATTTTGCTCAACTTTTCTTTATAAAGCTTTCGGTTCTTCCCTTTACTTTAAAAAGACTTCTGCTCAGAATTAAGATTCGTAGTTATCTTCATCATATTCAAAGTTAATTCTTTTTGATTCGTACGGTTTCTTTTTCTTATTTTCTTTCCCTTCAGCCTTATCTTCTTCTGTTTCTTTACCCTCGACCCTGTCTTGTATATCCTTTATCTTCTGGTGATAATCTTCTACAGCTTGTTCCTGCTCTTCTTCCTCTGTTTTATCATAGTTCTGCTCTTTCTTAGCCTTGTGTACTTTTTCCACCGGCTTTCCCTCTAATTGCGCTTTTTTAGCCTTATCTGCTTCAAGAATTTTCCTTAAATTTGGCATAACAGCTTCAATATCTTTATCTTTCTCTTGATTTTTGGCTGCCCAGTCAGCATCTGATATTTCTCCGGCATTGATTATTTCTTCTATACGTTCTCCACCGCGGCTTTTTTCAATTATTTTTACAACTCTTTTAGCTGATTTCATTTTTATTAGCTTTAACCCAAAAGATATAAAAGACCTGCGCCGGCAAGCATGGCTGCGCTGGCATATGCGACTGCTTTAGCTGAGGTTATTACTCTGTTATACAGCTCCAGCTTGGCCTCCAAATCTTCCTTTTCCTTTAGGTCCGGCCTGCTGTTGCGGATGTTTGTTGGATAAGTATAATTGTATTTCATTTTTCCTCTTTATCTGCTAATCTCACGCCCATTGCTCTGCACTTGTAAGGTTTCAAATTAGCAGACCAATCTATATGTACAACTTCCAAAAATTCTTCCATTAGTTTAGGCGAATATTTTCTTAGTGTGTTATCAAAATTTTTTAAGCCATTTTTCTCTATATCTTTTATAATATTTTCATACTCTTTTTTTCCAATAACTAAACATATCTGATCTATAGCTGGCCGTCTAGGATCCCCTTTAATTCCCGCACACAGATCAGCAGAATGACCAAAGTTAATAGCATATGCCTGTTCTTTATCATTGGTCTCAAGCAGGTCATTTAAATTTAAATATTGAAATTTAGGCTTTTCCAAGCCATCTTTAAGTCTCTTCACTCTTTCTAAAATTTCTTGTTGTTCTTTCTCTGAGCGCTGCCCTTGCTCTAGCCTAGGATCAATATCTTCAGTAAATTTAACAACAGGACCAAATTCAAATGTGTTATGCATACTTTCAGGTATTCTCAACACATAGTCCTTTCCAAGCATATCTTTGTCTAACTCAACACCCGGCTCGTATAGCGAAATTGAACCTGGCGGATAATTAATCCCATCTTTGAACCCTTTTTTAATTGTATAATAACCTCCAAGACTCATAATTTCACCAGTCCATGCCATAAAATAGAACCCGCTAGGCAATTTTGCACTTTTTGTATCTTCCTTAGCCAATTTTTCAAAAGTGCCGTCCCTGTGCAAATCGAAAAATGTTTTTGTTTTGTCTTTCATTTTTCCTTCCCCTTTTCAATCCCTTTTATCTCAATCTCGATTATCCTGCCTGGCTCTATGTCAAAGATCTGCCTTTCCTCAGCTGAGAAGGTGATGGCAGTGCTTGTTCCGAGTTTTCTAATCAGTTTTTTCATCTTTTGAAAATCCTCTTTTCCCACGTTCCACAGCAAATAAATGATTATTAACGAACCATTCAGTCACTACGTACTTTGTTATACGTCCTTCAATAATGGGATCAAGATTTTTTTTATACTGTTGGTATATTTCATCCAAACACGCTTTACGTTCATCTTCTGATAAATCGTCACGTAATTTGTAAACAGTATATTTCATTTTATCCGCTCCGATGTAGTGCAGGAGTTTATCTATGATGTTCATTTCTCCTCCTTTCTTGTTTTACTAATTACAAAAATGCCGAATGGTGTCATGACCCTATCTTTTATTGTGGAATTTTCTCTTGTTGCCCGACGAATTTCCCTTTCTTTTTCCCATTCTGCTTCATATATATCTGTGATAGGATGCCCGCTCTCATCGCAAGGCACTCGGCATTCTCTTATTTCAGAATTTATTTTTGCCTCATAAACGCGAAAATAATCACCTTTGCTGTTTCGCTCTATGCCGGTGCACGTTGTATAGCCTGCTTTGGCCAAATTTTTCTCTATGTCTTCTAAGCTCATTTTTCCTCCATTAATTTCCAAATTTTCTCAGCTCTGTCTTTTTCAGCAGAGCTAAATTCCTTTTTAGTCTGTTGTTTGACTGCTTCCTGGGAATGCTGATTAAATTCCTCAAGCTTGCCTTCAAGCTTTAATCCTGCAAAGCTTGGGCCAAGCGCAGATTTCTCATCTACATCTTCCCATTCAACAGCTAGCTTTTCTACATTTGAATATGCATCCAGAATATTAGTTATAACACCTGCAGCAGTGTAAGATGGCTCTTCATAACGTTGATAAATAGCTTTAGCTCTTCGTATTATTTTCTTGAGCTTTTGTATATGCTCGTAAGATTGTTCTTCTGCCATTTTCTTACTTAAATTTTATAGCCTGCCTCCATCAGAGCATCTCTGTAATGATTATGATAATAATTAACTAGTAATCCTGCTAATCCGTTATTTGTAAAATCAGAATGTTTTATATTTCCAATTGGTTTTCCAAGTTCTGCAACAACATTTGTTATTGCTCTTACTCTATTTT